>NZ_JACDDD010000031.1 GCF_013817205.1 Polaromonas sp. | reverse complement strand
AAAATCGATCCGTTCTTGCGTACACTTTGGCATTGGCAGTCCCCGGTTGCAATTGACATCGAACACCAATGACAACGCGCTTCGGCACGGGGCTGCCGACTCCTGCTAATGAAATATCCGGGCTAACTCAAACGCTGAGTATTAACTAAAAATATGCCTCTCACCTGGTCCGACCACCTCGCCACCATCAACTGGCAAGAGCTCTCCGCCCTCTACGCGGCCGCGCCGCTCGGCAACAAGAGCCCGGCCAGCCTCCAAACCGTCTTCACCAACAGCATGTTCCGCTGCTTCGTCCATGAAAACGGCAAACTCGTCGGTGTGGGGCGCGCGCTGGCTGATGGCGTGGATTGTTCGTACATCTGCGACATCGCCGTGCTGCCCACCCACCAGGGCACCGGGCTCGGCAAACAGATCGTCAGCCATCTGGTGGGGCTGTCGCGGGGCCACCGCAAGATCATTCTTTATGCGGTGCCCGGCAAGGAAGGTTTTTACCGCAAGCTGGGCTTCAGGCGCATGACGACCGCGATGGCGATCTTTGACGATCCGGCGGGTGCGCTGGCGCGGGGTTACATCAGCGAGGCCTGAAGCATGGATGGCGCATCAAGTCCGCCATGACAAAATTTCAGGTGCATTGCCTGGCTTCATGCATCAAATCGGCCTCCGGCCCCCGTCTGGCGGGCCTGAACAGCTATTGATTCAATAGCAGATCAGCCAAACGACGCCCTGCCCCAACCCGCGTACCGCAGGTCAGGCCGCTGCGCCACCGGCCTGTGGATTTGCCCGGAAAAAGCGCAGCATCTCGCTCGTGGCATCGGCGCCGCGCGCGTCGGTGTACGAACCCTTCGCGTCGCCGCCTGACCAGGCGTGGCCTGCACCGTGCAGCAGCCAGTGTTCGGCCAGCTGCTTGCCCTGGCCGTCACGCCAGGTCGAGCGGGTGTAGCGTTGCCCCTGGGCGGACACACCCTGCTCGACCAGCGGCGCGCCTCCGGCCCTGGACATCACGGCCGCGACCACCTGCTCGCCATTGCGCGGGTGCACCGTTCGGTCTGCGTCGCCGTGGAAGACGATGGTCGGTGGTGCGGATGGCGACCCGGCCTTCGCCGGTGCCGCTGAACCGCTTTTCATCGCCGCCAGGGCCTCGCCCACGTTGCTGGCTGCGCCGCAGGGCAACCCCGAATGCACACCCACCGCTGCAAACACCTCGGGATAGGCACCCGCAACAATCGCGGCCATGGCGCCGCCTGCCGACAGGCCGACGACATAGACCCGGCGCGGGTCGATGCCGTGGTCTTTCATCACAGCCTGTGTCATGCCGGCGATCACTGCGGGCTCGCCGCTGCCGCGCTGCTGGTGGTTGTGCTTGAACCAGTTCCAGCAACGCTGCGGGTTGGCGTCTTGCGCCTGCTCCGGGTACAGCACGTAAAAGCCCTGCTCATGCGCCAGCGCGTTCATGCCCGTGCCCACGGCGAAGTCGTCGGGGTTCTGGGTGCAGCCATGCAGCATGACCACCAGCGGCAGCGGTTTGCCCGCTTGGCACGGCGGCACAAACAGCTTGTAGCGCAGCGTGCGTGCTGACTGGGTGTGGCTGCCGCTGATGAAGCTGCCCTGGTCGCCCGGCCCGCGCGCAGCGGTTTCATCGCGCGCCGGCACGTCGGCAGGCCGGCCTGCAAACGCTGCGGGCGCGGCGCGGCGCTCATCGACCTCGAACACACAGCCATCCAGCACCAGGCCGGACACCTCGGGGCGCACGCCGGCTGTGGGCGCCGTACTCGCGTGGGAGCCGCCGCGCAGCGCCTGCTGGATGGCTGCGGTGGCCTCGGTCAATCGGCCGCTTTGTGTCAGGCGTGTGGCTTCACGCATCAGATCATTCAGGGTGGTGTTCATGCAGACTTTCTTGAATTTGGGAGGGGGGTGTCAGAGCTGGCGACTGGCCAGCGCGGCCTTGAGCGCCGGGCTGGCGTGCAGCGCGCCCAGCACCTCCAGCGAGGCGATGGTGGCCAGCGCCAGCTCGGGCGTGACGTCATCGGCGAAGGTGGCCAGGCCCAGCACACGGATCTGCAGGGTCTCATTGGCCGCCTGCACGGCCAGCAGGTCGGCTGCGCTGAAGTGCTGCAGGCCCAGCACCAGCATCTTGCGGGCCACCACCTGTTTGACGGCGTCTGAATGGGTGCTCAGCTGGTTGCGGATGGCGGTGCGGATGAAGTCGCTGCGGTTGCCGTAAAAGCCTTCGCTCACCAGCAGGTCGATCTGGCCCAGATCCACAAAACCGAGGTTGATGGTGAGTTTTTCGGAATCCGCGACCTTGAAACGGGTGGGAACCGGGGTGGAGGTTTTTGTCATGCCACCATCCTATCACCATCCACATGGATGGTATTGGGATGGCCATCAGATTTACGCAGCAAAAAAAAGCCTTTTACTGCCTTATCCCGTTTTTCCCCCGTTTTTAGACGTCAAATCGCCTTCCAGCCCCCGCCCAGCAAGCGCGAGCAGCTATCTATTCAGTAGCAACTGCGGTCCGGCTGGCCGCCATCACAAATGCAGCCACGCGCTCCAGCTGGTCCGGCACATTGAGCGCCGGTGCATGGCCGCAGCCTTCGATCTCGACGATCTCCGTCAGCCCCTGTGCGCCAGGGCCGCGCGTCAGCATCTCGGCCGTGGTCTCGCGCAGCACCAGGTCGGACTCGGCGCCGCGCAGGCACAGCACCGGGATGGTCAAGGCGTCGTAGTGGTCCCAGATCAGATAGTCGTTGGGGTGGTGGGTGAACTGCTGCACCATGGCCGGGTCGTAATGCGGCGTAACCTGGCCGTTGGGCAATCGGCG
Source organism: Polaromonas sp. (assembly GCF_013817205.1). GTDB lineage: Bacteria > Pseudomonadota > Gammaproteobacteria > Burkholderiales > Burkholderiaceae_C > Polaromonas. Next base: position 35,556 of record NZ_JACDDD010000031.1, on the reverse strand, counting down.
GGTTGATGTTTCTGTCAGGCGGCGCCACTGCGCGTCGCTGAGCCAGCCATAGGGTTTGTAAACCTGGCGCAAAAAGGCCTCCAGCTCCTGCACGGTGTCAAAAGCCGGCGGGTTGCCGGCGTAGGAGCGAATGCGCTCTATCGCTGCATCGGCAACCTTGGGCGCCGTGTCGTTGAGCACCAAGCTCTGAATGCGCGGCTTCAGGCTGGGTTCGAACAAGCCCGACGCGCAGACCATGCCGATGGCGCCGCCCATGGAGGTGCCGACCCAGTGCGCGCTGCTGATACCCAACTGGTCAAACAGGTCAGCCGCGATGCGTGCGTAAAACGAAAGCTGGTACTCATTGGCCGGGTCCGGGCTCCACTGGCTCAGGCCGCGGCCAATCGTGTCGGGGCAGATCACCCGGTAACGCGTGCTCAGGCAGGCGGCCAGCTCGTCCATGTCGCGCCCGGTGCGCGCCAGGCCGTGCCAGGCGATCACTGTGTCGGCGTGCTGCGCGCCCCATTCGGTGTAATGGATTTCGCGGCCGGCGCAGCTCAGGTAATGCGACGTGAAGGACATAGAAGGGACTCTCTGTGATCTGTTGTTGTGAGTACCGTGGCTGGCTTACTTCAGCAGCTTGCCGGTGCTGCCGATCACCGTGACCTCGACATAACGCGAGCCGATGCGGTTGCTGGGCGAGTAGTTGACAACGACGCCGCCGGTGTCATAACTGTTCATGCCTTCCAGGGCCTTGACCACCTTGGCGCGCGTCGGGTTAGGGCCAGCGCGGCGCAAGGCTTCGACCAGCACCTTGGCGCCGACGAACTCCTCAAAGCTGGTGTAGTTGACCACCTCTTTGGGTGCGTACTTTTTCAGCAGCGCGTGGTACTCGCGCACCACCGGCGTATTGGGCATGAAGGGATAAGGCACGACCTGGCTGATGCCCAGGCCATGCGCATTTTTCAGGCCGGCCAGCTTGACCAGCTCGGCCGGGTCCACCACCGAGATGTTGTAGAGCTGCGCGCCGCCCCCGCTCTCGCGGTAGAGCTTGACAAATGCCGCCGTCGATTTGTTGACCGAGATCATGATGATGGCCTGCGCGTCCGAAGCCTTGATCTTCTTGACCGCTTCCTCGACCTTGTCGGTGTTGCGCTCGTAACCTGCGGCCGCCGACAGTTTCAGATTGCGTTTTGTCAGCGCGTTCTCGACGCCCAGCAAGCCGGCCTTGCCGAAACCGTCGTCCTGGTACATCACGGCGATGCGGCTCATGCCCAGCGTGGTCACCTGCTGCACCATGTGTTCGGCCTCATCGGCATAACCGGCGCGCACATGGAAGATCCACGGGTTGAAAGGGTTGCGCAGCGACTCGCCGCCGGTATAGGGCGCCACCAGCGCAGCGCCACCCACATCGAGCACGCCATCGGTCAGCAGTTGCGTGACATTGGCGGTGCCAGCAAAACCGAACAGCGCCACCACCTCGGGCCTTGCCAGCATCTCGCGCGTCAGGCGCACGGTCTCGGCCACCTTGTAGCCATCGTCCACCACCTCGTGGCGGATTTTTGCGCCGTGGATGCCGCCAGTTGCATTGATGTGCTCAAAGTAGATTTTGCCGCCGACCACCATCTGGTGCCCGGTGCTGGCCAGCACGCCCGAGAGCGGCGCCACCTGGCCGATCACGAGGTCGGCTGCCTGCCCGATGTCGCCCAACCCGCAAAGGGCCAGCGCGGCCACTGTCTGTCGACCCCATGCTTTCATTGCTGTCTTCATCTTGTTGTCTCCTGCTGTGGCCTGGCTTTCAGGTCCGGGTTGTTGTTCCCTGAATACGCGCGGCCCTGAGCCGCCCCACCACTCCTGTGGGAAAGTAATAGACCGACAACACAAACAGCAGGCCCAGCCAGAGCAGCCAGCGGTCCGGGGAAAGAAGGGCTGCCAGCCAGGGCAGGCCGGCCGCGGCCTCGCTGGCCAGGCGCAGCAAATCCTGCAAGTAGCTTTGCGCCACCACGAACAGCGCCGCACCTATGGCCGCGCCGTAGATCGTGCCCATGCCGCCGATCACCACGATCAGCAGCACGTCGATCATGATTTCAAACGACAGCGAAGTGTCCGGCCCGTTGTAGCGCAGCCAGAGCGCCAGCATGGCGCCGGCCATGGTTGCAAACAGTGCCGACAACACGCTGGAGGTGGTGCGGTAGACCACCACGCGGTAACCGATGGCCTCGGCGCGGAACTCGTTCTCGCGAATGGCCTGCAGCACGCGCCCGAAAGGCGAGTTGACGATGCGCAGCAGGCTCAGCAGCAGCACCAGGGTCACCACGAACAGCAGGTAGTAGGTCAGCAGCCGCCCGTCGATGGACACACCGAGGAAAGGCTGCTCGAAAAACTCCATGCTGGGCGATAGCAGTTCGGGCACCTTGAAGCTCAAGCCGTCTTCGCCGCCGGTAATTTCCGACAGCTGCGAAGCCAGGGTCTGGAAGGCCGAGGCCACGGCCAGCGTGATCATGGCAAAAAAGATGGCCTTGACCCGCAGTGAGAAGAGGCCCACCAGCAGCGACAGCACAAAAGACAGCGCCAGCGAGGACAGCAGGCCAACGGCAAGCGCCTCCCAGGTCGGGCCCAAGCGTGTTGACGCCACCGCAATGCCATAAGCCCCAATGCCGAAAAACATGGTGTGCGCAAAACTGACGATGCCGGTGTAGCCCAGCAGCAGGTCGAAGCTGGCCACCAGCACAATGAACACCAGCACCTTGGCAGCGACGCTGAGCGCCTTGACGCCGGGAAACAGGAAAGGTGCAAAGGCCAGGGTCAGCAGCAGGCCGACCAGGATCACGGCCAGCACGCGGCTGCGCGGGAAGTCGTTGGAGACGACACGTGTAAGGATGTTGTTCATGGTCTCATCCTCAGCGGTTGGTCACGGGGTAGATGCCCTGGGGCCGCCACAACAGGATGGCCGCCATCAGCGCGATGTTGGAAAACAGCGCCACCTTGGGGGCCAGAAAGCCGGTGTAGTTGGCCATCAGCCCGACCAGCAAGGCGCCGATCAGCGCACCGCCGGTGGAGCCCAGCCCGCCGATGATGATGACGATAAAGATCAGCACATTGACCTGCGCGCCCATCTGCGGCGTCACGCTTTGCTGGTACAGGCCCCACATCACGCCACCCAGGCCGGCCAGTGCGCTGCCGACCACAAACACGCCAACAAACAGGCGCTTGATGCGGTAACCGAGCGACTCGACCATCTCGCGGTCCTGCACGCCGGCGCGAATCAGCAGGCCGACCTTGGTGCGTACCAGCGTCCAGGCCAGGATGGCAAACACCACCACGCCCACGCTCACAGCGATGAGGCGGTATTTTTCAATCGCCGCGTCACCCAGCAGCAGGGATCCGCGCATGCCCTCGGGCATGGGCAGCGCAATTTGCGCCGGACCCCAGATCACCTTGATCAGCTCTTCACCGATGATCATGCCGCCCATGGTGATCAGGATCTGCTTGAGGTGCTGGCCATAAACCGGCCGCACGATAAAACGCTCAAACACCAGACCGACGGCACCAGCCACCAGCATGGCCACCAGCATGGCCGGCAGCACCGCCAGCATGTTGCGCAGCATGGAATCGCTTTGCGTGTAGTCACCCATCGCGCCCAGCACGGTAGTGGCCACAAAAGCACCCAGCGCGATGAACACACCGTGGCCGAAATTGAGCACGTCCATCAGGCCGAACACCAGCGTCAGGCCCGAGGCGATGATGAAGATGATCATGCCCATGGCGAGTCCGGCGACGGTCAGGGTGAGCCAGGTGGAGCCGGAGCCGATGAAGGGAAAAATCCCCAGCGCCAGCAAAGGCACCAGCGCCAGCGGTTTCCAGTCGAAATCTGTTTTCATATGGCAAGTCCCAGAAGCGATTGCTGCAGCGCCGCGTCATCAGCGAGTTCCTGCATGAAGCCGGCATGAACCACCACGCCGTTGTCCATCACGGCGACGGTGTCGCCCAGACGTTTGGCAAAGTTGATGTTTTGCTCAACCAGCAAAATCGTCACACCGCTGGCCTTGAGTTGCGCAAAGGCGTCGATCATGTTGTTGATGATGGCTGGCGCCAGCCCTTTGCTGGGCTCATCGACGATCAGCAGTTCACGCGGCTCGACGATGGCGCGGGCCACCGCCAGCATCTGCTTTTGCCCGCCTGACAATTTGCCGGCCGGGTGGTTCCAGAATTTATCGACCGCTGGAAACAGCGAGAAAATCCACTTGAGCCGGGTGTCATCCATCTGGCTGGCACGTTTGGCGCTGCGCGCCGCCAGCAACATGTTTTCCTTGACGGTCAGGTCCGAAAAAATGCCCATGCTCTCGGGCACGTAGGCGATATTCAGCTCGGCGATCTGCGGCGTGGCCAGTTGCGTGATGTCGCGCCCGCCAAACGTCACCTTGCCCTGCGAGGCCTGCCACAGGCCCATGATGGTGCGCAGCGTGGTGGTCTTGCCGGCGCCATTGCGGCCCAGCAGCATGGTCAGTTGCCCCTTGGGGATGGCCAGGTCCACGCCATGAAGGATGTGGTACGCACCGATGTGGGTGTGGACCCCTTCGAGAGTCAGCAAATTTTGCGTCATGCAGCCTCCCCTGCCGGCGCGGGCGCCACACCCAGATAAGCTTCCTGGACCACCGGCGAGGCAATCACCTCGGCCGGTTCACCATCGGCCACCAGCGAGCCGTTGTGCAGCACGATGATGCGGTCGGCCAGTTCACGCACCACGTCCATCTTGTGCTCCACCAGCAAAATTGTTTTGGTCTTGTCCTGCTTCAACTGGCGAATCAGGTTCAGGATCACCGGCGCCTCTTCGGTGCTCATGCCGGCCGTCGGTTCGTCAAACATGAAGACCTGTGACTCCAGCGCCATCAGCAAGGCAACTTCAAGCTTGCGCTGGTCGCCGTGCGGCAGGCTGGCCACCGGCATCTGCGCCTTGGCCTGCATGGCCACGGCTTCGAGGATTTCTTCCGCCCGGTTCAGCAGCGCCTTGTGATCGCTCCAGATACTCCACAGGTTCAGCCCATGCCGGTGCGCACCGTGGCGCGTGGCCTGAACCGCCAGCCGCACGTTTTCCAGCACGGTGAGGTTGGGGAACAGGTTGGTCAGCTGGAACGCCCGGCCCAGACCGGCATGGGTGCGCGCAGAGACGCCCATGCCCGACAGCTCCTGGCCGTTGAGCGTGACCGTGCCGCTGCTGGCTTTGAGTTGCCCCGAGATCAGGTTGAAGTACGTCGTTTTGCCCGCGCCATTGGGGCCGACAATGGCTGTGAGCGTGCCTGGCTCAAACGAGCAGGTCACGGCATTCACCGCCACATGACCGCCGAAGCGGATGGTTAGTTCGTGGGTTGCCAGCATGGGTTCAGCACCAGGCTCCAAGTCAATTTTTAGGCAAAAACAGCCCCCAGCCCTTGCCAATCAAGCGCCAACAGCTATCAAAACAGGAGTAAGAGAAGAGAAGGCACGCGCCCATCCGGCGGCGCCTTCCCACTCAGCGCATCAACGCTTGTTGAGGATGGGGATAGCCATCTCTTCCGGCTTGATCTCGCGAACAAGCTCAGGCACGCCCCAGGCAAATGCCGGGTCAGCCTTGATCTTGAAATGGAACATGCTCTGCATGGCCTGATGGTCTTCCTTGCGGAAGGTCATTTTGCCCTTGGGCGTGTCAAAGCTCATGCCTTCCATGGTGGAGATGAGCTTGTTGGTCTCGGTGTCGCCCTTGGTCTTGTTGAGCGCCGTCACAATGGCCATGGCTGCAGAGAAACCGCCCGCAGTGAAGAAGTCTGGCGGTGCCTTGAACTGCTTGTAGTGCTGGGCCACCATGGCTTCGTTCACCGGGTTCTTGGGGATGCCGAAGTAGTAGTACAGCGCGCCTTCCATGCCCGGGAAGCTCTTGTAGGCCACCATGGCCGGCAGGATGTTGCCGCCGGTGGCGAGCTTGATGCCGAAGCGCTTTTCGAGGTCCAGATCGGCGATCTTCGGAAACGGTGTCGGGCTGCCCGACCAGCCGACCGAGAGGTATTTGTTGCCCGGCTGGTCTTTGAGCTTGTCCACAATGCGCTGCAGGCCCGCCGTGAAGTCGGTGGTGCCGACCGGCAGGTACTCTTCATGCACAACCTTGGCGTTTTTCATGAAGGACTTGGCGGCCTTCACACCATCACGGCCGAAGGCGTTGTCGTTGGCCAGAATCGCAACCACATTGCCCGGCTTGTCCAGCGCCACGGCGTTGGCAGCGGCGTCCTGGCTGGAATTGCGGCCGGTGCGGAAGATGTACTTGTTCCACTTGTCGCCGGTGATGCTGTCGGCCACGGCTGGCTCGACCACCAGGATCTTCTTGTATTCCTCAGCCACTGGCAGCATGGCCAGCGCGACGGGGGAAGCAGTCGGGCCGACCGCGATGTCGACCTTGTCGTCGGCATAGGCTGCGGCCAGCGCCGCCTTGCCCACGTCGGGCTTGCCCTGGTCATCCTTCTCGATGACCACAAGCTTCTTGCCCCCCACCATCATGGTGCCACCGGTGGCGTAATCCAGTCCCATATAGAAGCCCGTGATGGTCTGCTTGGCATAGGCCTCCAGCGGGCCGGTTTTGCTGGCAATAACGGCGATCTTGATTTCTTTGGCCTGGCTCAGGGCCACGGGCGAAACAAAGGCAGTGGCGAGCGCGGCAAGTGCGATAAGGCTACGACGGTGCATGGATGTCTCCTGTTGTTGGTTGCGCACCAGGATTGCACAGGTCGTGCCAGCTTCAAGTCATTGATTTATATGGATAATTTTCTGGCAACCAAAGTATTGCCTGAAATAAATACATATTTACTGTCTGATTTTCAGTCAATTGCCTGATTTTTGATCAGGGTTATCCAGACGTTCATACAGTTTGGCGCGGGAGATTCCGAGCAGCCGCGATGCCGCCAGCTTGTTGCCGCCCGTGGCCTCCATGGCTGCGGCAATGGCACGGCGCTCGACCTGCGCAATCTGCTCGGCCAGTGGCCGCAGCGGGTCGGACTGTGAGGGGTCCATGCCGTGCAGCGCGGCAGGTGCCGGCGCGATGCGCTCTATGCCGGACTCCTTCAGCACGTCCTCGACCTGCGCGCGGTCAATGCTGGCCGAGTCGCTGCGCATGGCGGCCTGCTCCAGCACATTGCGCAGCTCACGGATGTTGCCGCGCCAGGTCTGCGCAGACAGCAGCGCCAGCGCATCGGGTGCCAGCTCGGGCTGGCGGTCGCCGCTGCGCAAGGCCATCTCTTCGCCCAGCACCTCCAGCAAAGCCGGAATGTCCGATCTGCGCTCGCGCAGCGGCGGCACCCGTACCGGCAGGACGTTGAGGCGATAAAACAGATCCTCGCGGAATTTGCCTTCGCGCACCAGGACGGCAAGATCGCGAGAGGTCGCAGCCACCAGGCGTGCGTCGAAAGGGATCAGCTTGTTGGAGCCCAGCGGCTCGATCTCGCCCTCTTGCAGCGCGCGCAGCAGCTTGGCCTGCAGCGCCTGCGGCATGTCGCCGATCTCGTCGAGGAACAACGTGCCGCCGTCGGCCAGCTTGAACTTGCCGTCGCGGCCCTTGCGGTCGGCGCCGGTGTAGGCGCCCGGCGCCACGCCGAAGAATTCGGCCTCCAGCAGGGTGTCGGGCACGGCCGCGATGTTGACGCTGATAAACGGCCCGCGCGCACGACTGGACGCTGCATGGATGGCGTGCGCCAGCAACTCCTTGCCGGTGCCGGTTTCGCCCAGCAGCAGCACCGGGCTGGTGGTCTGCGCGGCGCGGCGCGCCTGGCGCTTGACCTCGACCGCCGCCGGGCTGGTGCCTATGAAACTGGCGAAGGTGTGTTTGGACTGGCGCTGCCCGCCGGTGTGCTGCAGGCGCTGGCTGGCCAGCTCGCGGCGCGCGTCGTCGAGGTCGCGGTGCAACAGCGCAAACTTGCTGATCAGCGGCTGCAGAGTGGTCTCGGGGTGGTCAAACAGCACAATGCCGATGGCACCAATGATGTCGTCGCCGCCTTCGTCGCGCAGCGGAATGCGGCTGACCACAAAGGTACCTGCGCGATTGGTCAGCAGGTCGATCAGGAAGGCCTCACCGGTTTCCAGCACCCGCCGCATCTGGGTGTTGGGAATGACCTCTTCCACCATGTGGCCGACAAACTGGTCCACCGATGAAAATCCGAGCGCCGGCAGGAAACGCTTGTAGCCGTCATTGACCCAGACGATGCGGCCGGTGCGGTCCACCAGGAACATGCCCTGGCTGATGCTGGAAAACAGATGGAACATGGACCGCGCCGCCAGCGCCAGGATGCTCTGGGCATCGCGCGGCAGGGCATCGTCGTGTTGCATGCGTCGGATGTTAACGCAGGCCTGCCGGGCCGAGTGGCAACGCCTGTCCACGGACATCCGCGCGCGTCAACCTTTCGCGCCTCTAAATGGGGGCGATCTGGACCCTGTCTTTGCGCCCGGCCACAAACTTTGCAATCCGCGGCAGCAGCAACACGACAAGTACGACAAGCAGCAAAACAAGAGACATGGGACGCTGCAGGAAGACCAGTGCGCTGCCTTCGCCGATGGAGACTGCGTTGCGCAACTGTGCCTCAGCCAGGGGGCCCAGAATCATGCCGACGATGACAGGAGCTGTCGGGAAATCGAAGCGCCTCATCCCCACACCCAGCAACCCGATTCCATACAGCAAAACAAGATCGAAGACGCTTTGACGCATGCCGTACACACCCAGTGTTGCAAAAATCAGAATGCCTGCATACAGGTACGGACGCGGAATTTTTAACAGCTTGACCCACAGGCCCACCAGCGGAAGGTTAAGCACAAGCAACATCACGTTGCCGATATAAAGCGAGGCGATCAAGGCCCAGACCAGTGCAGACGAAGTTGTGAACAGTTGGGGGCCCGGCTGGATACCGTAATTTTGAAACGCGCCGAGCAAGATGGCTGCTGTGGTGGAGGTCGGGATGCCCAGCGTCAGCAGTGGCACCAGCGTGCCGGTGACGGCAGCGTTGTTGGCCGCCTCCGGGCCAGCCACACCTTCGATGGCACCCGTGGTGCCGAACTCTTCGGTGTGTTTGGACAGCTTGCGCTCGACGCCATAGCTCAGAAAAGTCGGGATCTCGGATCCGCCTGCGGGGATGGTGCCGAAAGGAAAGCCAATAAACGTGCCGCGCAACCAGGCCGGCCACGATCGTTTCCACTCAAGGCCCGTCATGTGCACGGTGCTCATCTTGCTCTGGCCGGGCTTGACCTTGCCTTCGTACAGAACCATGTACAGCGCCTCACCCACTGCAAACAGGCCGACGGCCATGAGAACAACTTCAATGCCATCCAGCAGCTCCGGAACGCCCAGGGTGTAGCGCGCCTGACCGGTAATTTGATCCAGGCCAATCAGGCCAACCGCAAGCCCAAGAAAGAGCGCAGTGAGACCGCGCAGTGTGCTTTTCCCCAGCACGGCGCTGACCGCTACAAATGCAAGCACCATGAGCAAAAAGTATTCGGGTGGACCAAGCTTGACCGCAAACTCAGCCACCAGGGGCGCAAACAGCGTCACCATCACGGTAGCGATAGTGCCCGCGACGAAAGAGCCTATGGCCGCCGTGGCCAGTGCGGCGCCAGCGCGCCCGCTCTTGGCCATTTTGTTTCCCTCCATGGCCGTGACCATGGTGCCGGTTTCGCCGGGCGTGTTGAGCAAGATGGAGGTGGTGGAGCCACCATACATGGCCCCGTAATAAATACCGGCGAAAAAGATCATCGATGCCGTGACCTCAACCTTGGCCGTGATGGGCAGCAACATGGCAACCGCTACTGCGGGGCCGATGCCGGGCAACACGCCCACCGCCGTCCCCACCACACAACCAATCAAACACCACAACAAATTGATCGGTGTGGCAGCTGTGGCAAAGCCTGCCATCAGTTGGGTGAAAACATCCATGTCTAACTTTCTCTATCGATCAACAATTTCAAACCGTCACCATCAAATCCAGCCGGTCGAGGTGAGCCCCGGCAGGTTGATGGCCAGCAGTTTCGTGAACATCCAGTACACCGGAGCAGCAATGGCCAGGCCAATCCCTGCGTCGCGGAGCACGCGGGTCAGCGAGCCGGCATCTGCTCCCTCCGACTGACGCAGGCCGCGCACTGCCAGCACAAAACACAATGCGCAACTGAGAATAAAACCCAGTGTGGTGATCAGGGCAGCGTTGGCCAGCAAGCCGGCAGACATCCACGCAAATCCCTTCCAGTCGCCGGTGGTTGCGCCCGAGGCTTCTTCCGCGTGGCGAAAGCCGCCCGTGCGGGCCTCAAATACCATCCAGGCGCCGCAAACCAGCAGCACGGCTGTCACCAGCCACGGCAGAAAATTGGGGCCCACGCCCTGATAACCCGCCTCGCCGGGAATGGTGAGCGCCCCGACCGCGAGCAAACCGCCAGTGACAAACACGCCCACACCAATCAGGGTTTGCTCCAGCACGGGCGGGGCATGCTTCACCTCCCCATGCGGAAAAGCGCCATCCTCGCGCATCAGAGCATTCCAGACAGATACATGATGGCGCGCAGTGACGAGAATTCGTAGTCAACAAATTCTTCAAACTCCTTGCCAGTCATCAACGCTGGCGTCCAGGCATTCTTTGTCAGTGAGTCCTGCCAGGCCTTGGTCTTGGTGGCCTTGACAACCATATCGGTCAACGCGGTGCGCTGGGCGGCGCTGAGACCAGGCCCGCCGTAAACGCCGCGCCAGTTGCCGAGCACCACGCTGTAGCCCTGCTCTTTCATGGTCGGGACAGCGATGTTGGGCAGGCGCTTGTCCGAGGTGACCGCAATAGCGCGCATCTTACCTGATTTGATGTATTCAGCAAATTCGCTGTAGCCGCTGCCCCCCACGGTGACGTTGCCACCCAGGATGGCCGCAACCGCTTCGCCGCCGCCACGAAATGCAACGTAGTTCACTTTTTTCGGATCAACGCCAATATTGCGGGCCAGCATGGCTGCAGAAATATGCTCTGTAGAGCCGCGTGAACCCCCGCCCCACTTGACGCTGCCCGGGTCCTTCTTGAACTGCTCAACCACATCCTTCATGGTTTTGAGGGGGGACTCGGCAGGCACCACAAAGACGTTGTACTCGCTGGTTAGCCGTGCGATAGGGGTGCAGCTTGTCAGTGACACAGGCGGCTTGCCGGTGATGATGCCACCAATCATGACGGCGCCCATCATCAGGAGCTGGTCTCCATCGCCTTTGGCTGAGTTGGCAAACTGAGCCAGGCCGATAACGCCTGCGGCGCCGCCCTTGTTTTCGTACTGCACATTGTCAGCTGTCTTGGCTTCCAGAATAGCCTGGCCCAAAGCGCGGCCTGTCCCGTCCCAGCCGCCACCCGGGTTGGCCGGAATCATCATTTTCAAGTTGGTCGCGGCTTGCGCGCTCAGAGGGAGGGATCCGGCGGCAGCCAGGGCCACCATTGATTTGAGGAATTCGTCGCGACGCATGGTTTTGTCTCCTTGGGTTTGAATAACAACTGTATGTTGCTTTCTCAGCCTGTCAATCGGCTGTCTCAAAACACTAGGGAAAGTGCTAGGCTAGTCACATGAAATTGCTTTTGGTGGAAGACGACCCTTCGATGCAAACAGCGCTGCGTCGCGCGCTGCAAAGCCGCGGAATGGACGTACACACTTGCGCCGACGGTCGCGCCGCACTGGGTCGCTGGCAACAGGTCGCACCCGACCTTGTGCTACTAGACCTGACGCTGCCGGGCCTGGACGGCCTGCAGGTACTGGAGCAGGCGCGCCGCGCGGGACTGACGACGCCCGTGCTTATCCTGACAGCCCGCGGCACAGTGGGCGACCGCATCATCGGGCTGAACGCCGGTGCTGACGACTACCTGCCCAAACCCTTTGATCTGGACGAACTGGAAGCCAGGCTGCGCGCCCTGCACCGGCGCCGTAACGATTCCGATAAAGAATCGAGCCCTGCGCCTCTGCATCTGGGCCAACTTCGCTATGAAAAACAGAGCGGCGCCATCTACCACGACGAGAAGGTCATGGAGCTGACGCCGCGCGAGGCGGCCCTGCTGCATGCCCTGATGGCCCGGCCCGGACACGCCGTATCCAAGGAGCAATTGTTTGAAATGGTGTTCCCCGGCGAACTGGATGTGCAATACGAGGCAGTGGAGGTGGTTGTTTACCGGCTGCGCAAAAAACTGGCTGACACAGGCGTGACCCTGATGACCCTGCGGGGTCTTGGCTATTTGCTGAAGGCAGCATGACACGTTCATGAGCGACACGCAGTCATCAACCCCAAACGAATCCATGAGCCTGAGGAGCATGTCGCTGCGAAGGCATTTGCTTCTGGGCATCCTTTTGCCCGTCGGCGTTTTTGTGGTGATCAACACCGTGGGTCTATACCGCCAGGCGCTGGAAGCCATCAACACGGCTTACGACCGCACACTGCTGGCCTCGGCAAAATCCATTGGCGAGCAGCTGGACGTGGTGGGCGTTGAAGAGGGCGCCGTGCTGCGTGCAACGGTTCCCTACTCTGCACTGGAGGCCTTTGAGGCGGACACCCAAAGCCGGATGTTTTACCGGGTGTCCAGCCGCAGCGGGACGCTGGTGTCCGGCTTTCAAGAGCTGCCATTTTGGGAGGGGAAAATTCCGGACCGCGGCGCGTACGCGGCCCTGGTCGATTTTTACGACGACACCTTCAGGGGCGACCCGGTGCGCGTGGCTGTGTTGCTGCAGCCCGTGGTCAGCCAAACCGGGCGCGGCATGGCCGTGGTGCAGGTGGCCGAAACGCTGGAACTCAGGCAAACCCTCACTCGCAAAATTCTCTTCGACACCTTGTGGCGTCAAGCCATTTTGGTCGCCGTGATTGCGCTGGTGGCCGTGGTGGTGGTTCAGCGCGCCACGCGGCCGGTGCGCCGTCTCAGTGCGCAATTGCAGGCGCGGCCCGAGGGCGACCTGACGGCCATCGCCGCGCCCGACGCTCCGCGCGAACTGCTGCCCCTGGTCGATGCCACCAATGAGGTCATGGGCCGGCTGCAGCACCTGCTGGACAACCAGAAGCGTTTTGTGCGCGACGCAGCGCACCAGCTGCGCACGCCGCTAGCCGTCCTGAAGGTTCAGGTGCAGTCGGCGCTGCGCGGCGATATGAACGCACAGGCGGCGCTGGCCGAGATCAACCAGACCGTGGACCGCGCCACCCTGCTGGCCAACCAGATGCTGGCGCTGGCCAAGGTTGAACAACTCCGCCAGCAGGCTGAGCTGGGGCCGGTGGACATGACCGCCATCGTGCGCGCCGTTGCGCTGGACCTCGCGCCCCTGATTGCCGAGAAAGACCTGGACTTCGACATCGAGACCGTGGCAGCCAACATCAACGCTCACGAATGGATGCTCGGCGAGTTGTGCCGGAACCTGCTGCACAACGCCATCAAGCACAGCCAGCGCGGCGGCGCGCTGTCGGTGCGGCTGATTACCGACGCGCGTTATCTGGCACTGACCATCAGCGACAGCGGCCCCGGCATTCCGGCGGAACTCGCGGCACGCCTGTACCAACCGTTTTCAGCCGGCAATGTGCGCCAGGGTTCAGGGCTGGGCCTGGCGATCTGCCGCGAGATCATCCAAGCCCTGGGCGGCAGCATCACACTGGAAAACCGTGAAGACCATGGGCGTGTTGCGGGACTGGACGCAACCGTGCGCCTGCCGCTGGTTCACAATAACGGGGTATGAAAGCAATGTTCCCTGGGCAGCAACAGCCGGAGTGTACGCATGCGTCTTGACAAGTGGCTGTGGGCCGCGCGTTTCTACAAGACGCGAACGCTGGCGACCGAGGAAATCAGCAAGGGCCGCTTGCAGGTCAACAGTCAAGAGGCCAAACCGGCGCGTGACATCAAGGCCGGCGACACCGTGGCCATGCGCCAGGGACCGGTGACACGTACTGTCGTGATCAGGGGCTTGAGCCAGCAGCGCGGCGCCGCCCCCGTGGCGCAGCAGCTTTACGAGGAAACCACCGACAGCCTGCGCCTGCGTGAGGCGGCCGCCGAGCAGCGCCGGCTCAACAACGAGCCAGCCGCCAGCATCGAACACGGCCGCCCGACCAAACGCGACCGGCGCAGCATGGACAAGGCCGGCGGCAAGAACTGGGGCGACCGCTGGAGTGCCTCGGTCGATTCCTGATTTGCTCCTGTTTTGATAGCTGTCTACGCTTGACCGGCGGGGGCAGAAGCCCGATTTGGCTTCAAGCCAGAACGCCTGCCCCGTTCAAAGCCGCCCCTCACGACGCATGCGCCTACCCTGCAGCCACCAGACCAGTGCGATCAACAGCAAGCCAGGCAGATAAAACCAGTGTTTGGACGGCCTCTCGGCCTTCACCTTGAGCATGGCTACGTCCCAGCCCTGCTCGAACCCCCCTTTGTGCGCACGCGATCCAAATTTCAGCGCGCCGATCTTCACCTGGTCGCCGAGCGGCACCAACTGCAAGCCTGCGTCGGTCAGGCGCTTGCGGCCTTCTGCGCCCGCTGCACCCAGTCGCAGGGCCACGGTCTTGGTGACGTCCTCACCCTCGATGGTGGTGCCCTTGATAACCATCACCATCTGATCATCAGGTGCAGCGGCTTTCGCCACTTCAAACACTTGGGCAGCTGGCACCTCGCGGTACTCGGGCGTGATGCGGTCCATGAAAAATCCGGGCCGGAACAGCAGGGTCACCGCCATTGCCAGCAAAATGATTTCCCACCAGCGGCACTTGTCACGAAACCAGTTCATGGTGATGGCCGTGAACACCAGCATGGCGATGGTGCAGGCTGCCACCACCCGGACCAGTTCACCCGCCCCATCCACATCAATCAGCAACAGTTGTGAATTGAAAATCCAGATAAATGGCAGGATGACCGTGCGCAGTGCATACAGCGCACCCTGGACCCCGGTTTTGATCGGGTCTTCGCCAGAAATTGCGGCGGCCGCAAAGGTCGCCAGCCCCACCGGGGGCGTGATGTCGCCCATGATGCCGTAGTAGAAAACAAAGAGGTGCACCGCAATCAGCGGGATGATGAGCCCGGACTGCGCGCCCAGTTCCACCACCACCGGCGCCATCAGCGTGGCTACCAGCACGTAGTTGGCGGTGGTCGGCACACCCAGGCCCAGCACCAGGCAAACAAAGGCGATGAACAGCAGCATGATCATCACATTGCCTTGCGAGACGAACTCGACAAACTCCGTCATGCGCAGGCCCAGGCCGGTCAGCGTGATGCCGCCGACGATGATGCCGGCCGTCGCCGTGGCGATGCCGATGCCGATCATGTTGCGCGAGCCGTCGTGAAAGCCTGCCACCACATCGCTCCAGCCCCCGCGCCAGCTGCCGGCAACAGGCGTCTTCCGGAAAAACGCCACCAACGGATGCTGAGTCACCATCAGCACGATCAGCACGGTAATGGCCCAGAAGGCCGAGAGGGACGGCGACATTTCCTCGACCATCAGACACCAGATCAGCGTGCCTATGGGCAACAGAAAATGCAAACCAGCCTTGACGGTGGGCCAAGTGTCCAGTGGCTTGGGATTGTCAATGTCGATGTCCTGCGGCAGGTCGGGGGCGCGGGCCGCCTCGCGGATGGCGTACAGGTACAGCGCCGATACTGTCGCGCCAATGGCCCAGCCTGCGCCCGCACCCAGCCACTGCTTCATGGCTTCGAACAGGTAGTAAAGCGCGGCAACCACAATGATGCTGCCAGACAAACCCAGGCCGTTGCGCACCACCCGGACCCGCCAGGGCTTGGGCTCGCGCTGCACGATGGGGTTCATACCCATCTTCACCGCCTCCAGGTGAACGATATAAAACAGGCCAATGTACGACAGCACGGCCGGCAACAACGCGTGCTTGACGATGTCCGAGTACGGAATTCCGACATACTCCACCATCAAAAAGGCAGCCGCTCCCATGACGGGCGGCATGATCTGCCCGTTGACGGAGGACATGGTCTCGATGGCCCCGGCCTTGACACCGCCGTAGCCGGCTTTTTTCATCAGCGGGATAGTGAATATGCCGCCCGAAACCACATTGGACACCGAGGAGCCCGATATCATGCCGTTGAGCGCCGAGGACACCACTGCGACCTTGGCGGGGCCACCACGCAGGTGACCCAGCGCCGCAAAACTGACCTGCATCATGTAGTTGCCGCCACCGGCCTTGTCGAGCAGTGCACCAAACAGCACGTAAACAAAAATGGCGCCGGTCGAAACCCCCAGCGCGATGCCGTAAACCCCTTCGGTCGTGAGCCACATGTGCGAGACCAGCCGGTTCAGTGAAGCGCCCTTGTGTTGTAGCACCTCCGGCATGTAAGGTCCGGCCATCGCGTAAAAGATGAACAGCGCGGCCAGCACCGCCATCGGCCAGCCCACGGCGCGCCGGGTGGCTTCAAGCAAAAGTACCATGCCAGCGGTCGCCACCACCACGTCCATCAGGTTAGGCTGCCCCGGCCGAGTTGACAGCTCCGTGTAAAACAGCAGCAGGTAAGCTCCGGCAAAAGCCCCCGCGAGTGCGAACACCCAGTCCAGCAATGGCACATGGTCGCGCGGTGAACGCCTGCTCGCCGGCCAGGCCAGAAACGACAAAAACATCGCAAACGCCAGATGCACAGCGCGTGCTTCCGTGTCATTGAGCACGCCGAAACGCAGCACAAAGGGCAGCGGCGAGGCATACCAGAACTGGAACAGCGCCCAGGCCAGTGCAACCGCAAAAATCAGCATGCCGGTCGCGCCGCCGGGTTTGCGCCCGCCGGTATCGGCATCGGCCACGAGTTGCTGCAGTTCGGAAGATGCTTTTTCAATATCGGACGCCATCGCCGCTCCTCATCGTCATATTCTTGTGGTCAGGTCGAAAAAAAGGGCGAAACCTTTCGCCCTTTTTTAACGGTCGGCAGCTGATTATTTGATCCAGCCTTTTTCCTTGTAGTAGCGCGCAGCGCCTTCATGCAATGGCGCACTCAAGCCGTCTTTGACCATGTTCTGCGGGTTCAGGTTGGCCAGCGCAGGGTGCAGCTTCTTGAACTCGTCGAAGTTGTCAAACAGCGCCTTGGTCACCTGGTACACCGTTTCGGCCGGGGTCTTGCTCGACGCCACCACCGTAGCCAGCACGCCGTAGGTATTGGTCGCCTGCGGGTTGTTGGGGTACAGGCCGGCCGGAATCGTGACCTTGGCGTAATAGGGTTTGTCAGCCACCAGCTTGTCGATGACGGGACCGGTCAACGAAACCAGTTTGGCGCCGCAAGAGGTGGTGGGGTCCTGGATGTTAGCGGAAGGATGACCCACGCCATAGAAAAATCCGTCGATCTTGCCGTCGCACAGCGCGGGGCCGTGCTCATCGGCCTTCAGTTCGGAGGCCAGCGAAAAATCACCCAGTTTCCAGTTCATGGCGGCCAGCATTTCCTCCATGGAGGAGCGTGTGCCCGAGCCGGGGTTGCCGACGTTGAAACGTTTGCCCTTGAAGTCCTCAAATTTGGAGATGTTGGCTTCCTTGCGGGCCACTACGGTGAAAGGCTCGGGATGCACGGCAAACACTGAGCGCAGGTCGCCGTAGGCTCCGTCCTTGTACTGGTTCAGCCCCTTGACGGCGTTGTACTGCACGTCCGACTGGGTGAAGCCGAAGTCCAGCTCGCCGGCCTTGATCGTGTTGACGTTGAACACCGAACCGCCTGTGGATTCCACCGAACAGCGGATGCCGTGTTTGGCGCGGTCCTTGTTGACCAGGCGGCAGATGGCGCCGCCCGCTGCGTAATACACGCCGGTCACGCCGCCTGTGCCTATGGTCACGAATTTCTGCTGGGCCATCGCTGGCGCAGCGGCAAACATGCCCGACAGCGCGACGGCTGCAGCCAGGGATTTCAGTACAAACGGTTTCGACATAGCAATACTCCTCGTTGAAAAAACGTTACCTCAAAGTGATGAAAGTGCGGCCCGGATGGCGGCATCAAGCCGCTCGACGATCTGTGCCAGCTCGGAATCGCTGGTGATGAAGGGCGGGGCCAGCAACACATGGTCACCATAACGGCCATCGACCGTGCCGCCCATCGGGTAAACCATCAATCCGCGCGCCATGGCTTCCTTCTTGATACGCGCATGCAGTTTGTGTGCCGGATCAAATGGCTGCTTGCTGGCCCGGTCCTGCACCAGCTCGATGCCCCAGAACAGGCCGCGCCCGCGAATGTCACCCACCTGTGGATGTGCGCCAAAAGCGTCGAGCAACAGGCCTTCAAGCCGCGCGCCGCTTGACCGTACCCGCGCCAGCAAGCCGTCACGCGTGATCACGCGCTGCACCGCCAGGGCCGCGGCGCACGCCACCGCATGGCCGAGATAGGTATGGCCATGCTGGAAAAACCCGCTACCCGACGCCATGGCCTGCACGATTTTCTGATGCGCCAGCACCGCGCCTATGGGCTGGTAGCCGCCGCCCAGTCCTTTCGCAATCGCCATGATGTCCGGCACCACCCCTTCGAAATCGCAGGCGTGCAGGGTGCCGGTGCGGCCCATGCCGCACATCACCTCATCGAGGATGAGCAACACGCCATGGCGGTCACAGACCTCGCGCACCGCCTTGAAGTAACCCGGCACCGGCACCAGCACACCCGCCGTGGCGCCGCCTAGGGTTTCAGCCACAAACGCGATCACCGTGTCGGGGCCCAGGCGCCGGATTTCCTGCTCCAATTCGTCAGCCAGGCGTTGGCCGTACTGCTCGGGGCTTTCATGGCCAAGCTGCTCGCGGTAGGGATAACACGGCGCGACGTGGGTGGCGGGAATCAGGATGGGCGCAAACGGCTCCCGCCGCCACTGGTTGCCGCCCACCGCCAGGGCCCCGAGGGTGTTGCCATGGTAGCTCTGGCGGCGCGCAATGAAATGTGTGCGCTGCGGCTGGTCAGTCTCAACAAAGTATTGACGCGCCATCTTCATCGCGGCTTCCATCGCTTCGGATCCGCCGCTGACAAAGTACACGTGGCTCATGCCTTCGGGCGCCGTCTTGACAAGTTCATCGGCCAGCTCCTCAGCCACGGCAGTGGTGAAAAAACTGGTATGTGCATACGCCAGCGTGTCGATCTGCGCATGCATGGCCGCCAGAACATCCGGGTGGCCGTGGCCCAGGCAGGATACCGCTGCACCACCCGAGGCATCGATATATTTTTTGCCTTCTGCATCAGTCAGATGCACACCCTGACCGCTGACGGCCACCGGAGGCGTGTGCTGGAGCTGGCGATGAAAAACGTGGGTGCGGGTCATGCGGTTCTCGCGGCTGTGATGAAAGGCAGTGTACGGAAAGTGGCAGGACTGTGTGATGCCCATTGGTTCGGAAGCCATAACAAAAACTCATGGCACCGCCAGACCCGTCAGGGCGCATGAGTTCTGGGCATGGCTGCTTCCTCGCCCGGCATTTTTCAATCTGGGTCTGCCGGACTAAATTTGCCGGCACAGCACGCACGCAGCATCAGACAGGGGAAACTTCATGCACGTATGCATCCTCGGGGCCGGCATCGCGGGACTCGCCACAGCTTGGCAACTTCATCGCGCAGGCTTTGAGGTCACTGTGATTGATCGCGCCGGCGCCGGCGCTGGCGCCAGTGGCGCCAATGGCGCTCAACTGAGCTACGCCTACGTCCAGCCCCTGGCCGACCCCTCGCTCTGGCGGCACCTCCCGAAACTCCTTTTCGCAAAGGCATCACCGTTTCACCTGCGGCTGCAATTGGACCCACAGCAATGGGCCTGGGGTCTGCAATTTCTGGCGGCGTGCCGCAGCAGCGTCTCGCGCGAGACGACCGTCCAACTGCTGGCCCTGGCGGCTCGCAGCCGCATTGCTTTCGAACGCCTGCTCAGCGAAGAGCGGCTGGACTGCGATTTCTCAAGCACGGGCAAGCTGGTGCTGTATGGCGACACGCCGTCCTTTGGCGCCGCCCGCCGACAGATGGCGCTTCAACGGGGTCTGGGCAGCGTACAGCACGCGGTGACGGCAAGCGAGTGCGCGGCCATCGAGCCGGCCCTGGCGCGCCACGTGCCGCACATCGCCGGCGCCATCCACACCCCCGGTGAATGTGCGGCCGACTGCTTCAAGGTGTGTCAGGAGTTGCAGCGCTTGCTGGTAGCGGGCGGTGTGCAGTTTTTGTTCAACACCGAGGTGACTGCCATGGAGCAGCGCGCAGGCCGGGCGGTCGCAACGCACACCTCCCACGGCCCCGTGTATGCGGACGCTTTCGTAGCTGCGCTGGGCTCGGCGTCCGGTGGTTTTGGACGTAGGCTCGGGCTGGACCTGCCTGTCTATCCCCTCAAGGGTTACAGCATCACGCTGCCCGTCGCCAGCGACTGGGGTGCAGCGCCACGGGTCAATGTCACCGACGCAGCGCGAAAGATGGTTTTTGCGCGGATCGGCTCGCGCCTTCGCGTGGCAGGCATGGCCGAGCTGGTGGGCCACAACACCGCAATTGCGCCCGACCGGATCGACGCGCTGGTACAAGCCACGCGCGAGATTTTTCCTCAGTGCGGTGACCTTGATGCACCTGTGCCATGGGCCGGCCTGCGACCGGCCACCCCGACCGGCCGCCCCATCCTGGGCCGTCGACCTGGCACGCCAGAGAACCTTCTGTTCAACACCGGCCACGGAGCCTTGGGTTTCACCCTGGCTTTTGGCAGCGCCGTCCACATTCTTGAGCTGTTGCAGGCCGCACGCCCCCTCACGATATCTGCTGCAGGGCCTGTGTCATGCAGCGCGTAAAGGCACGGCTGACGAGCGAGTTGGGTCGAGCAGTAGGCCGCAAGGCCTTGACCGTCACCGGGATAGCTGGCTCCAGCGCCAGCACATCCACCTTGCCGTGATCAGCAGAGGCAGCGGTGCAACCTTCCACCAGCGCCACGCCGACGCCGTGGTGGGCCAGCGCAAGGGCCACATGGTAGGTCTGCACCGTCATCACAGGTTTGACCCCGGGGTCTCCCTCACGCAGGAGGTGGCCGAGGGTGACACCCAGCGGATCGCGGCTGTCCAGTCCGATGACGGGAGGGTCCGCCAGCTGGGCAAGCGTCATCGAACCGCTTTTGAGCTGGCGAGCACCCAGCAAACCCTTCGGCACGACACACATGACCCTGCGCTCGCCGATCTGCTCATGCGAGAGCGCAGGGTGACTGATGGCGCTGAACACATACCCCACATCCGCCTCCTGCAGCACCAGCGAGGAGACAATCTGTGGTGAATGCAGGGCTTCGTGCACCACGGCCACCTGCGGATACTTCTCGCGAAACAGGCGAATGGCACGCGGAAAAACCTCATAGCTCAGCGCCAGCACCGTCAGAACGCGTAACTCGCCCTGGCTGCCGCGCCCGCTCTTGAGGCTGCTGGCCAGGCACTGCACCTCGTCAAGTTGCGCAAACAGACGTTCAATATGCGGATAGAGGGTTTGCGCTTCGGCAGTCGGAGTCAAGCGCCCGCGAACACGCTGAAACAGCGCAAACCCGAGCTGGATTTCCGCGTGTTGCAGCGTACGGCTGACCGCAGGTTGGGTCACGTTGATCAGACGCGCCGCTGCACTCACGCTGCCGGTCACCATGACCGCATTGAAAACTTCGATATGCCTCAGGCGCATGATTTTTCTGTCCCACCCACAACGGAGTTGTTGCCATGAAATTTGCATTCATATTATCGGCATTGGGGTTGCCCACCCTCTGCACGGGCAGCTAGGTCAACGCAGCCTCGAACGAACTTGACAGGAACTGCGCCAGCGTGAGGACCTGACAAAAAGGGCCGTGGTATCCACACGCGCCACCACGAATATCAGGACGCGGGAGCGAATCAACGACGAGCGGCTGCTCAAGACGAAGCTTGTCCAAGCTGGCGATGGCGGTCAACCGCAGCGCACACCTGTCACCACGCCGGCAGCGTTGACATCGAGATTGAGCCGCTGCGCATTGAACTCCATGGTCACCATCTGACCCGGCCTCAACACCCGTGCGATGTAAGAACCTGATCGTTGGCGCGCCTCCTCGACCACACTCGTTCCAGCCGTTTTGCCAACCGCAAATTCGGCGCCTTGTGCATTGCAGACGGCAGTAGGCGGAGGGGGAGGCATGGGGCTGCCCGGCTGGTTGCCACCGGGTGATGTGCAACCGGTCAAGGCGACCAGACCTGCCAGCGTAGCGCTGACCATGATGGGTTTCAAAAACATGGATTCTCCAGAAAATAAAAGCGCCACCATAACAAGAGCTGCGAGACGGTGCGCGCATTTTTACGCCTGGTTGCGATGTGGGGTGCACGCAGATGTTACCGCCCACAAAAAAGCCACCTTGCGGTGGCTTTTTATCTGGCGGAAACGAAGGGATTCGAACCCTTGATGAGGCTCTACACCCCATACTCCCTTAGCAGGGGAGCACCTTCGGCCACTCGGTCACGTTTCCTGATTACTGGCTAGCCGCGATTATCTCACGACTTGTGCTTCTGTCCAGCGCGCGAGCCCTCAGGCTGTCGGCTGGTCGAGGTCAAAGGCCTTGTGCAGGGCGCGCACGGCGAGTTCCATGTACTTTTCGTCGATCACGACCGAGGTCTTGATTTCGCTGGTGGAGATCATCTGGATGTTGATCCCCTCTTCGCTGAGCACTCGGAACATCTTGCTGGCAATGCCGACATGGCTGCGCATGCCGATGCCGACAATGCTGACCTTGCAGATTTTGGCGTCGCCGGTGATTTCCTCGGCGCCCAGTTGGCCCAGCACGCTGGTACGCAGCAGCTCCACGGCGCGCGCGTAGTCGTTGCGGTGCACGGTGAAGCTGAAGTCGGTCTTGCCGTCCTTGCTGACGTTCTGGATGATCACGTCAACCTCGATGTTGGCGTCGGCCACGGCACCGAGGATCTGGTAAGCGATGCCGGGCGTGTCGGGCACACCAAGCACGGAGATTTTGGCTTCGTCGCGGTTGAACGCGATGCCCGATACGATGGCTTGTTCCATTTGTTCATCTTCCTCAAAACTGATCAGGGTGCCGGACTTGGCCTCTTCGTCGATGTTGATGTCCCAGTCGGTAAAACTCGACAACACGCGCAGCGGCACCTTGTATTTGCCGGCAAATTCCACCGAGCGGATCTGCAGCACCTTGGAGCCCATGGAGGCCATTTCCAGCATCTCTTCAAAGCTGATGGTCTGCAGGCGGCGTGCTTCGGGCACAACGCGCGGGTCGGTGGTGTAGACGCCATCGACATCGGTATAAATCAGGCACTCGTGGGCCTTCAGCGCGGCGGCAATCGCCACCGCCGAGGTGTCCGATCCGCCACGGCCCAGCGTGGTGACGTGGCCGCCCTCGTCCACGCCCTGGAAGCCGGTGATGATGACCACCCTGCCCGCTTCCAGATCGGCGCGCACACGTTTGTCGTCAATCGATTCGATGCGAGCCTTGGTGTAGGCGCTGTTGGTCTTGATGCTGACCTGCCAGCCGGCGTAGCTGACTGCGGGCATGCCTTCGGCCTGCAGCGCAATCGCCAGCAGGGCGCTGGAGGCCTGCTCGCCAGTGGCAGCCAAGGCGTCAAGTTCGCGGTGGTAGGCGGCGGTGGTCTGGGAAGGGGCCAGCTCTTTGGCCAGGCCGAGCAGGCGGTTGGTCTCGCCGCTCATGGCGCTGGGCACCACGACCATCTGGTGGCCGGCACGCGCCCACTTGGCAACACGTTTGGCGACATTGCGGATGCGCTCAGTCGAGCCCATCGAGGTGCCGCCGTATTTATGAACGATCAAGGCCATTGCAGGGTGTCAATCAGGTTTGGTTGCAAACATTACTTGCCGGGGCTCGCCCTGCTCCACCCTGTACGCAGGGCTGGAGCCGCCAGCAAAGCCTTCAATTATACCTAGGACAATTACCTAGATGGACCGATCCCAGGTTAGCCCAGGCCAGGCGTTGGCTACCCGGCGTAATGCAAGCAGTCCCCCACCCGCGTGACATGGCCGGACGCAATCTTCAGATGAATCTGGTGGCCCCGTGTGGTGCAGGCCGCGACCTGCGAGAGCAATTGCTCCAGCTGCGCGGCGCTTGGCGTGGCCTGATGGTCAACGCGCAGCCAATGGCGCAGCACATTGGCTTGCCGTGCCGGCGACAGGCTCTGCAAGGCCTTGATGGCAGGCGGGTGGCCCAGTGCCTGCAGGTCGTCGCGCGCCACCTCGTTCAACAACAACTGGGCCTGAGCGGCGTGCCGGGCGCTGCGCGCAAAGGTTTCGCGAAACTGGGGGAATGCCTCTGCCAACGCCGGCAGCAACCGCGCGCGGATACGGTTACGGGTGAAGCGCTCGTCAGTATTGCTGGGGTCTTCAATGAAGGTCGCCCCCCGTCGCGCCAGCCAGGCGCGAATCGCGAGCGCTGGCACCTGCAGAATGGGCCGGCAATAAAGCACGCCGTCGCGCTGCCAGTTCACTGGCATCGCGCTCAAGCCGGGCAAGCCCGCGCCACGGCTGAGTGCCAGCAACATGGTCTCCACCTGGTCGTCGGCATGTTGCGCCAGCGCTATGCTTTTGATAGCTGACTGCCCCCGTTCTGCAAGGGCCAGAGCCCTGAAAGCTTCATAACGCGCAGTGCGGGCGGCGTCTTCCGGGCTTTCGCCGGGCGCATGTTTGGCCATGACACGGGTCACTTGCAGTGGGACCTGCAATTGGGCGCAGACGGCTTCGCAATGGGTGGCGAAATCACCGGCTGCGGCCTGCAGGCCGTGGTGCACATGCCATGCACTCACCTGGCCGGGCCATTTTTCGGCGCAGGCCAGCAGCAAGGCGGTGGAATCGGCGCCGCCGCTGTAAGCCACGGCCAGCGGAAGCGGCGGAGAAAAGACGCGCAGGGCGTCATCAACGGTGATGCTCATGACATGCCGGCTACACGCTGGCCGACAAACGCCTATTTCGCGTCGGCCTTGGTGTCGGTGTAGCGGCCATAACTTTGCAGGCGCTCATAGCGGCGGTCCAGCAACTCCTTGACCTTGAGGTCGCTGACCTGGCGGAAGGCGTCATTGAGGGCGCGCTTGAGGAAAGCCGCCATTTGCTTGTGGTCGCGATGTGCGCCGCCCACGGGCTCATTGACGATCTTGTCGATCACGCCCAACGCCTTCAGGCGGTGCGCGGTGATGCCCAGGGCCTCGGCGGCCTCTTCGGCTTTTTCAGACGTCTTCCAGAGAATGGAGGCGCAACCTTCAGGGCTGATCACGGAATAAATCGAGTACTGAAGCATCACCACCTGGTCGGCCACCGAAATCGCCAGCGCGCCGCCGGAGCCGCCTTCACCGATGATGGTGGTGATGATGGGCACCTCGAGCTGCGCCATTTCGAAGATGTTGCGGCCAATGGCTTCGGACTGGCCGCGCTCTTCGGCATCAATGCCGGGGTACGCGCCTGGTGTATCGACAAAAGTAAACACCGGCAGCTTGAACTTCTCTGCGGTTTTCATGAGGCGCAGCGCTTTGCGATAACCCTCGGGCTTGCTCATGCCGAAGTTGCGCAGACCCCGTTCTTTAGTGTCGCGCCCTTTCTGGTGGCCCAGCACCATGCAGGCGGTACCGTTGAAGCGGGCCAGGCCGCCGACGATGCTCAGGTCGTCGGAAAAGTGCCGGTCGCCATGCAGTTCCACAAAGTCGGTGAACAGCTCGTTGACGTAATCAAGCGTGTAGGGGCGCTCGGGGTGGCGCGCGATCTTGGTGATCTGCCAGGGCGTCAGGTCGCTGTAGATGTCCTTGGTGAGCTGTTGGCTTTTCTTGGCGAGTTGGTCGATTTCTTCAGAGATGTCGACCGCCGACTCGGTCTGCACATAACGCAATTCTTCAATTTTTCCTTCGAGCTCGGCAATCGGCTGTTCGAAATCGAGAAAGGTCTTTTTGGCCATGTTATGCCTCCTGACGAGCCGCCTCTAGGGAGGCATGCGCCCCCTCGGGGGGCAGTGAACGAAAGTGAATGTGGGGGCTCATTGCTCCTCCTCTGGCTTCTTGATGGGGTTTACTCGGCACCCAGGACCGGCAGCGGGTCCAGCGAGCGCCAAATATACCAAGTCGCGACGCTGCAAAACGGCGCCCAGGCGGCGGCGACCTCGCGCGCATCGCTGCGACTGACGGATTCACCGGAGAAATAATTCTTGCTGATGCCGTTGATCAGGCCGATATCGTCCAGCGGCAGCACATTGGGCCGGCGCAGGTAAAAAATCAAAAACATCTCGGCAGTCCAGCGGCCTATGCCGCGGATGGCGACCAGCTCGGCAATGATGGCTTCGTCGTCCATCGCCTGCCAGTCCTTGACGTGCACCGTGCCGGCGTCGAAGTGGATGGACAGGTCCACCAGGTATTCGACCTTGCGAACGCTCAGGCCGGCGGCGCGCATGTCGTCCACCTTGAGCTTGAGGACGTTGCCCGGCGTCATCTTTCTGGGCAGCGCCGCAAAACGGTGCCACACGGTCTGCGCCGCCTTGACCGAAATCTGCTGACCAACAATGCTGCGCGCCAGCGTGCTGAAGGCGTCGCCGCGCGACTGCAGGCAGGCGTCGCCGAACTGCGGAATCAATCGCTTCATGACCCGGTCCTTCTTGACCAGGTGTTTGCAGGCCTCGGCCCAGTACTCGGGCACGCTGGTGGTGTCAGGCTCCGCCACATCCGTCAACTCGGTGCTGGCGGGGCCGCTTTTTACTATCTTTTTCATAGCTGCTTACGCCCGCCAGTCGTGGGCTGGAGGCCAATATGGCATAGAAATGACCAGCATGAAGTCAAGACCGGACTTCCCATGTCGTGCCCCCGGCGGCGTCCTTGAGGACCACACCCTGCTTCAGCAGGTCCTGGCGGATGCGGTCGGCTTCGGCAAAATTTTTGGCTGCCTTGGCCTGGGCACGGCTGGCGATCAGGGTCTCAATGGCCGTTGCGTCCAGCCCGGCGCCGGCCTGCAGGAAGGCCGCCGGATCGCCTTGCAAAAGGCCCAGCGCGGCGCCCAGGTTTTTCAGCAATCCGGCCAGTTCGGCCGAAGCGCTGCGGTTGACCTCGCCGGCCAGCTCGAACAGCACGGCCACCGCCTCGGGCGTGCCGAAGTCTTCGTCCATCGCCGCCTTGAAGCGTGCGGCAAAGGGGTTGGCCCAGTCGACCGTAACAGGCGCCGGCTTGACGAGGTCCAGCGCCGTGTAGAGCCGCTTGAGCGAATTCCGCGCGTCGTCCAGGTGGGCGTCGCTGTAATTGAGGGCGCTGCGGTAATGGGCACGCACGATGAAAAAACGCACCGTTTCCGGGTCGTACTTCGCCAGCACCTCACGGATCGTGAAGAAGTTGCCCAGGCTTTTGGACATTTTTTCGTTGTCCAAACGCACAAAACCGTTGTGCACCCAGAACTTCGCCAGCGGCTTGCCGTTGGCGCCTTCGCTCTGCGCGATTTCGTTTTCGTGGTGCGGAAACTGCAGGTCAGCACCGCCGCCATGGATGTCAAAGGTCTCACCCAGGGTCTGGCAGCTCATGGCCGAGCACTCGATATGCCAGCCGGGCCGGCCGCTGCCATAGTCGCTGGCCCATTTGGCATCGTCCGGCTCGGTCGGCTTGGCCGATTTCCAGAGCACAAAGTCCAGCGGGTCGTCCTTGCCGTCCAACACCGCCACACGTTCACCAGCACGCAGTTCGTCCAGCGACTTGCCGGACAGCTTGCCGTAACCGGGAAACTTGCGCACTGCGTAGTTGACATCGCCGTTGCCGGAGCGGTAGGCCAGGCCTTTTTGTTCCAGCGTGGCGATCAGCGACAGCATCTGCGGCACGTACTCGGTGGCACGCGGCTCCAGGGTGGGCGGCTCGATGCCGAGGGCGCCGACGTCCTGGTTCATGGCCGCGATCATCTCGTCGGTCAGCGCGCGGATCGTGATGCCACGCTCCACCGCACGCTTGATGATCCTGTCGTCAATATCAGTGATATTTCTTACATAGGTGACCTGATACCCGCTGGCCCGGAGCCAGCGTTGCAGCACGTCGAAGGCCATCATCATGCGGGCATGGCCGATGTGACAGAGGTCGTAAATCGTCATGCCGCAGACGTACATGCGCACATGACCGGGAACCAGGGGCGAAAAATCTTCCACTGAACGCGTCAGCGTGTTGTAAATGCGCAAGCTCATGAATGTCTGGATTTCAGCCCGGCAGGAGTTGCCGGACCAGTGAAAATGCGGGATGCGGGGCCAAGCTTAAACTATACCCCTCAGATACAATCGCCCAGTATATCCAGCTGGTCAGAGCCCGTGCAGCACGGTGCAACGCCGGCTCGCCGGCTCATGTTGTTGCGCCAGTCAATCAATGCATCCCAGAGGAACTATGTCCAAGTCTGCTTCTGCTTCGAGCACTCCCCTGTCGGCCGTCCTGCGCTGCCTGGCCCTGGGCGCAGCACTGCTCTCGTCGGCAGCCCAGGCCGACGACTACACCGATGTCAACGCCCTGATCCGCTCGGGCAAGCTGACGGAAGCCATGACCAAGGCCGACCAGTACCTCGCAGGCAAACCGCGTGACCCGCAGATGCGCTTCATCAAGGGCGTGATCCAGACCGAAGCCGGCAAGCCGGCCGACGCCATCAGCACCTTCACCAAGATCACCCAGGATTACCCGGAACTGCCCGAGCCCTACAACAACCTGGCCGTGCTGTACGCCGGGCAGAACCAGTTTGACAAGGCCAGGGCCGCCCTCGAGATGGCGATCCGCACCAACCCGAGCTACGCCACTGCCCACGAGAACCTGGGCGACGTCTACGCCAGGCTCGCCAGCCAGGCCTACAGCAAGGCACTGCAGCTCGACGGCGGCAACGCCGGCGTGCAACCCAAACTGGCTCTGATACGAACGCTGTTCAGCGCCGACACCAAAGGGGCCAAGCCGGTCCCCAGCAACGTCTCTTCGGGACCGGTCACAAGCGCCCCCGCACCAGCTGTGACGCCGCCCGCGCCGGCCCGCCCGGCAGTTGTGGTGCCGGCCACACCCCCGACGCCTGCACCCCCGGCGGCAGCACCCGCTGCACCCGCTGCCCCCGCCACCCCACCGGCTTCTGCGGCCCCGGCAGCCTCTGTCAGCGCAGCAGAAAAAGAAGTCGAGTCGGCCGTACGCGCCTGGGCCAGCGCCTGGGCTGCCAAGGACATGGCCGCTTACCTGGGATCGTACGGCAAGGACTTCGACGCCCCCGGCAGCCAGTCGCGCAAGGCTTGGGAAGAAGAGCGGCGCAGCCGCATTGTCGGCAAATCGCGCATCAGTGTGACGGTCAGCAATCTCTCGGTGGCTGTCAAGGGCAGCACGGCCACGGCCAGATTCAAGCAGGACTACAGCGCCGACGCGCTCAATGTCTCCAGCCGCAAGACCCTGGACATGGCCAAGGCCGGCGAACGCTGGCTCATCGTCAGGGAATCGACCGGCGGCTGATGCGGATGGCTGGCATGGCCTCCGGCCCACGCGCCCTGCAGGGTCTCACGGGTTTTTTCTCGTGACTACTCGCATGCAGCCGGCCGCCGCACTTTTTCTGCTTGCCTTCTCGGTGCTGTGCAACGCTGCGGCCGCTACCGACAGCAGCCCGACCAAAATCAAGATGAATGCCTCGCGGGCAAGCACCGCCGACAAGCGTGTGCGTGCCATGCGGCAAGCCCCGACTGCACCCGCCCTCAAGGACGGAGAGGCCGAAGCGCGGCTGATCGATATCTACAAACTCGCGGGCCAGGCCAGGAGCCGCGAGGCGCTGGTCAAGGCAGAACGCCTGGTCAATGACCACCCCAACTTTCAGCTCGCGCAACTGGTCTACGGCGACCTCCTGGCTGCGCAAGCCCGGCCCCTGCGCACCCTGGGCGATGTGCCTGACGGTCCCGCCCAAGCCGGCGCCGGCATGCTTGGCGAGCTGCGCCAGGAGTCGCTGCTGCGCCTGAAGGCCCTGCGCGAGCGCCCCGCCGCCGGCACCATTCCCTCGCACTTTCTCGCCTTGTCCCCGCGCAACAAACATGCGATTGCCGTTGACACTTCGCGCGCCCGGCTCTACCTGTTTGAAAACACCGCCACCGGTCTCAAGTTGTTGGCCGACTACTACATCTCGGTCGGTAAATCCGGTACTGAAAAGTCCGTCGAGGGTGATTCGCGCACCCCGCTGGGGGTTTATTTTGTGACCAGCAACCTGGATCCAAAGTCCCTGAAGGACTTCTACGGTTCGGGCGCACTACCGATCAACTACCCGAATGCACTGGATCTCAAGCGCGGCAAAACCGGCAGTGGTATCTGGCTGCACGGCACGCCGCCCAACCAGTTTTCACGCGCGCCGCTGGCCAGCGACGGTTGCGTGGTGCTGGCCAATCCGGACCTCGAGCGCATCATCCGCACAGTCGAGGTGCGCACCACCCCGGTGGTGATTGCCCAAAGCCTCAAATGGGTCGCACCGCACAGCGCCCGCGCCGAGGGCAGAGCCTTCGAGGACGCCTTGCAGAAGTGGCAAAAAGCCCGCTCAGGCACCGACCTCGCCGCGCTGACCAGCCTCTACGCCAGTGACTTCAACAGCTACGGCAAGACACTGGCCGACTGGACCGCCATGCTGCGCACCGATCTGGACAAACGCGCCGGCCGACCGGTACAACTCAAGGACTTGTCCTACCTGCGCTGGACCGATGCCAACGACACCATGGTGGTCACCTTTGGAGAGGTGGTCAGCGGCTCGCGCACCGGCTCCACACGCCGTCAGTACTGGGTGCGCCAGGGCAGCCAATGGAAAATATTTTTTGAAGGAGTGATTGGATGAGTTTGAGCAAACATACGCGCCGTGCCTGTCTCACCCTGGCCGCGCTCGCCATGGTCGCCAGCCACGCCTGGTCCCAGACCGCGCCCGCACCCCGGGTGAAATTTGCCACCAGCGCTGGCGATTTTGTGGTCGAGGTCTATCCCGACAAGGCACCCAAAACCGTCGAGAACTTCCTGCAATACGTGAAGGACAAGCATTACGACGGCACGGTGTTTCACCGCGTGATCAACAACTTCATGGTGCAAGGCGGCGGCTTTGATACCGCCTATGCACAAAAGCCGACACGCCCACCGGTGCAGCATGAAGGCCGCGAGGCACTGGGCAAAGGCGGCGACAAAAATATCGTTGGCACGCTGGCCATGGCGCGCACCAACGATCCGGACTCCGCCTCGTCGCAGTTTTTCATCAACGTCAAGGACAACGACTTCCTGAACCCGACGCTGATCCCGCCGGGCGATCCGGTGCCGAAGTTCGAGTACCAGGGCCGCGTGTATGAAAACACGCCGCGCGCCCAGCTGCTCAACGCGCCGCAACTGTTCGGCTACACCGTTTTCGGCAAGGTGGTCAGCGGCATGGACGTCGTCAACAAGATCAAGGCCGTCCCCACAGGCGCGAGTGGCCCTTTCCCAGGCGATGTGCCCAAAACAGCCATCGTCATCAATTCCGCAACCCTCATCAAATAAACACCATGAGCAATCCCCAAGTCGAACTCCACATTGCCGGCCACGGCGTCATCACCCTTGAGCTGGACCAGGAAAAGGCACCGAAGTCGGTTGCCAACTTCCTCAGCTATGTCGCCAAGGGCCACTACGACAACACCATTTTTCACCGCGTGATTCCCGGCTTCATGGTCCAGGGTGGCGGCTTCACGCCCGGAATGAAACAAAAGCCCTCAGACGCGCCAATTGCCAATGAAGCCGCCAACGGCCTGAAAAACGACAAGTACACCGTCGCCATGGCGCGCACGAGCGTGCCTGACTCGGCCACCGCGCAGTTTTTCATCAACGCTTCAGACAACGGTTTCCTGAACCACACCTCGCCCACACCTTCGGGCTGGGGTTATGCGGTGTTCGGCAAGGTGGTTGCCGGTACCGACGTGGTCGACAAGATCGAAGCCGTCAAGACCGGCAGCAAGGGCGGCCACAGCGATGTGCCGCAAGCCGACGTCGTGATCGAAAAAGCGGTCGCGCTGTAAAACGTCGCGGTTACACCAGGTGCCCATGGCCGTGCCCCGGATCGCCGAGCTCGCCGCTCCGGCGGCCTGGCGCACGGTCGATTTCATTTCCGACATCCATCTGCAGGCCGGCGAACCGGCCACCTTCGCCGCGTGGCAGGCCTATATGTCAGGCACGACGGCTGATGCGGTGTTCATCCTCGGCGACCTGTTCGATGTCTGGGTCGGCGACGACGCGCTGGACGGCGACGCCTCCGGCTTCGACGCCGCCTGCACCCAGGTGCTGCAGCAAGCCGGCCAGCGTCTTGCGCTGTTTTTCATGCACGGCAACCGCGACTTCCTGGCCGGCCCATCCTTGATGGCGCGTTGCTGCAGCACGCTGCTGGATGACCCCACGCTGCTGGAATTTGCCGGGCACCGCTGGCTTCTGAGCCACGGCGATGCCCTGTGCCTGGACGACGCGGATTACATGCGCTTTCGCCAGGAAGTACGCAGCAGCGCGTGGCAACAATCCTTTCTCGGCAAACCGCTGGTCGAGCGCCAGGCCATCGCGCAGGGCCTGCGGCGGAAAAGCCGGGAGCAGTACGAGCGGCGCCGCCTGTCGGGTGAGAAATACATCGACGTCAATACCGATGCCGCGCGCTTGTGGCTGCAAGAGGCGCAGGCGCCGGTGCTGGTCCACGGCCATACTCACCAGCCCGCCACGCACGAGCTTGGCAATGGTTTGCGACGCGTGGTGCTCAGCGACTGGGACGCCGCCGCCACACCGCCACGCCTGGAAGTGCTGCGCCTGGATGCCGCGGGCCTGCAGCGTCTGGCCCTGCGCTGATGCTGAACCGGCTGCTCAAGCTGTTCCGCGCCAGGCAATTGGACCGCGACATTCCCGAGGCCTTGTGGCAGGCCACGCTGGCCGACTATCCCTTCCTGGCGCAACTGCCGGATATGCAGCGAACGGAATTGCGCGCATTGAGCGGGCGCTTCCTCGTTCAAAAAGAGTTCCACGGCGCGCAGGGCATGGTCATCACCGACGCCGTCGCAGTCGCAATTGCCGCGCAGGCCTGCCTGCCGGTGCTGCAGCTGGGCCTGGACTGGTACGACGATTTTGTCGGCATCGTGGTGCACCCCGGCCAGATGCTGGCGCGCCGCGAGCAAATTGACGAAGCCGGCGTGGTGCACCGCTACAGCGAGGTGCTGGCCGGTGAAGCCATGCAAGGCGGGCCGGTGACCTTGAGCTGGCAGGACGTGGCCAGCGCCGGTCAACTGGCCGGCCAGGGCTACAACCTGGTGGTGCACGAGTTTGTCCACAAGATCGACATGCGCGACGGCACGCCCGACGGCTGCCCGCCGCTGCCCTCGCGCGCGGCGCGCCAGCGCTGGCACGAGACTATGCAGGCGGCCTACGACGGCTTTCGCGAAAAGGTCACCATTGCCGAACGTTTCGGCGGCGAGCCGACCTGGCTGGACCCTTACGGCGCCACCTCACCGGCCGAGTTTTTTGCCGTGGCCTGCGAGGCTTACTTTGTGAACCGGCCGCGCTTTACCGAAGACTTCGCCACGCTGACGCCGCTGTTTGACCGGTTTTTCAAACCAAATCAGGCCCCAGCCCTTTAGCATCAAGAACCTTCCGCTATCAAATTGATAGCTTGACGGAACTCCCGGTGACGCCCGCCTGATTATTTTTTGCCGGTTTTAACCCCATCTGGCCGTCTGCTTCGTTTCAGTGAGCTCCACCCCTTCACTTCTGGAGCACTCATGACACCCCGACTTCTCGCCCTGGCCCTTCTTGTCGCCACCTCCACCCTGGCGCTGCCGGCCCGCGCCGTCGGCCGGCTCGCCGACGTCACCGTGACCGACCGCGACACCGGCGCCACCCTGGCGCTGCACCACCACCGCGGCGAGTACTGGGTCGCCGGCCGGCCCGGCGCGCGTTATGCGATCACGGTGCGCAACCGGCTGGGCGAACGTATCCTGGCCGTACCGGCCGTTGATGGCGTCAATGTGCTCAGCGGCGAAACCGCCGCCTGGGACCAAACCGGGTATGTGCTCTCGCCCGGGCAGCCCTACCAAATCACCGGCTGGCGCAAGAGCAGCAGCGAAATCGCCGCCTTCGAGTTCTCCAGCGCCGGCGACTCTTACGCCGGCCGCACCGGCCGCCCCGACCATGTGGGCGTAATCGGGGTTGCGCTGTTTCGCGAAAGGCGGCCAGAGCCGGCGGTGCTGGAGCCCGACCATGCGGTGCGGGACAACCGGCAGCGCCAGGAGGAATCCCGCTCGTTTCAGCGCGGCGCGCCGCCGCCCGCGTCGCCCGCCACCGGACTGCAGGAGCGCAACAGTTCTGAAGCACTGGCGCAACACGCGCCTTCCTCCACCACCGACAGCCTTGCCAAAGCCGCACCACTACCCGCCCCCCGGCTGGGCACCGGTCATGGCCAGCGCGAGGTCTCGGTGATCTCACACACCCGTTTCGAGCGTCTGCAAGCCAGCCCCAACGAAATCATCCGCATCCGTTACGACAGCCGCGAGAACCTGGTGGCGGCGGGCGTGATCCGCGAGCCGGTGCTGTATCCGCGGCTGCCGACACCCAGCGCTTTCCCGAACTCCGGAAATACCTCCTATGTGCCTGACCCCCCATCGCGGTTCTGAGCCCCCACGGTCGCTCACTGCATGTAGCTCCCTTCCCCCCGAGGGGGCCGCCGTGCCTGCGGACTGGCAAAGCCAGATCCGCGGCCCCTGCTGGGGTAGAGCGCTGGTCATTCGCCTGCCGTATGTGCTTCCAGCCCCGCCATAATCTGACGCATGTCCAACGCCCCGCCGACAGCCACGGCAACCAAAGACAGCGACGAGGCCCTGATGCTGCGTTATACGGCCGGGGACATCGCGGCCTTCGACACCTTGTATGTGCGGCATGAACTGGCGGTGTGGCGCTACCTGCTGCGCAGCGTGCGGGTGCAGGCGGTGGCCGACGACCTGCTGCAGGATGTCTGGTTTGCCGTTGCGCGCAGCGCCGCCGCTTACGAGGTCAGGGCGCGTTTTAAAACCTGGCTGTTCACGCTGGCGCACAACCGGCTGGTCGATCACTTCCGCACCGCAAAAAACCATGTCAGCCTGGATGGCGATGCTGAAAACGACGATAGCGAAGGCCGGCTGGCCGACACCCTGGCCGCCGATTCCGGCTTCGGGCCGGTACGGCAACTGCAGTCGCGCGAACAGGCCGCCGCGCTGATCGAAGCGATTGAAAGGCTGCCGGCAGAACAGCGCGAGGCTTTTTTGTTGCAAGCCGAAGCCGGCATGAGCGTCGAAGACATCGCCGGCGCCACCAGCGTGACTTTCGAGACTGCCAAAAGCCGGCTGCGTTACGCCCGCAGCAGCCTCAAACAATGGCTACAGGAGTTTGCATGAACCGGCCCGACGAGAACGACGAGCTGATCCGGCGCTACCGGGAAGCCAGCGCGCAAGATACGCGCCGACCCTCACCGCAGGTTCGAGAGGCGGTGCGAGCGCATGCAGCGATGATCACGGCATCGAAGGCGGCCGGCCCTGCGCCTTCATTCACAACTTCATCCACAACTTCATCCACACCTGCGGCCAACCAGTCACGCTGGAAGCTGTCCCTGCTGGCCAGCGTGGCCCTTGCCGCCCTGACCGGCCTGCTGGTGCTGCAGTTTGACCGCGGCACACCGGACG
>NZ_JACDDD010000116.1 GCF_013817205.1 Polaromonas sp. | reverse complement strand
GCCGGGGACATAGCCGCCTTCAGCAGCCGCCCCCTGCCCAAGGCCGGTGTGTTTGCGGTGCGCCAGGGCAAGCCGCTGGCTGCCAACCTGCGCCGGGCGGTGCTGGGCGAGCCGCTGGTCAGCTACAGGCCGCAACGCAACTGGCTGGCGCTGATCAGCACCGGCGACCGTTTTGCCGTCGCTTCACGCGGTGCGCTGAGCTGGCAGGGCGAGTGGGTCTGGCGCTGGAAGGACTGGATTGACCGCCGCTTCATGGACAAATTCCAGACCTTCCCGGTGATGGATGAAAGCACCATGAGCAAGGCCGCCCCATCGCGCGTCAAGCTGGACCAGGAAGAAGCGGCACAGGCCATTTCTGCGATTGCCATGCGTTGCGGCGGCTGCGGCGCCAAGGTCGGTGCCACCGTGTTGTCGCGCGCACTCGGCGCGCTGCAACCGATTGAACGCAGTGACGTGCTGATTGGCCTGCACGCGCCCGATGACGCAGCGGTGGTGCGGGTGCCGCCGGGCAAGGCCATGGTGCACTCGGTTGACTTTTTCCGTGCCTTCATCGACGACCCCTACCTGTTTGGCAAGGTCGCGGCCAACCATGCTCTCGGCGATATTTTTGCCATGGGTGGCGAGGCCCAGTCGGCCACCGCCGTGGCCACCGTGCCGGCAGGGCTGGAGGCCAAGGTCGAGGACCTGTTGTTCCAGATGATGACCGGCGCCGTCGAGGTGCTCAACGATGCCGGTTGTGCGCTGGTGGGTGGCCACACCGGCGAGGGCAAGGAGCTGGCGCTGGGTTTTGCAATCAACGGCCTGGTCGATGAGGACCTGCACACGGTGCTGAAAAAAGGCGGCATGCGGCCCGGCGACGTGTTGCTGCTGACCAAACCGATTGGCACCGGCACATTGTTTGCGGCCCATGCGCGGCTGAAAACCCGGGGCCGCTGGATTGATGCAGCGCTGGCCTCGATGATCCAGTCGAACCGGCTGGGCGCCCAGTGCCTGCAAGCCCACGGCGCCACCGCCTGCACCGACCTGACGGGCTTCGGCCTGCTGGGTCATCTGGTCGAGATGACGCGGCCCTCAGGCGTGGATGCGGAGTTGCACTTGAGCGCGCTGCCCTTGCTGGACGGCGCGCTGGAAACCAGCGCGGCGGGCATCTTGAGCTCGCTGCAGCCCGCCAATGTGCGTTTGCGCCGCGCTCTGCGCAACCAGGCCGAAGCGATCAAACACCCGGCCTACCCGCTGATTTTTGACCCGCAAACCGCCGGTGGCCTGCTCGCCAGCGTGCCCGCCGACCGTGCCGAGGCCTGCATCGCCGCGCTGCGCCAACTCGGCTACGGCAAAACTGTTGCAATAGGCCGCATCCTGCCGCAAGCTGATGCGCTGGAACCCATCGTGCTCACATGCTGAACCTCAATACTTGGCCGCTGACCGACCGCCAGCACATCACCGGTGTCTTCACCGACATCGACGACACCCTGACCACCGATGGCGCCATCACGGCCGATGCCTTGCAGGCACTGGAACAGCTCAAGGCGGCGGGCCTGCAGGTGATCCCCATCACCGGCCGGCCGGTCGGCTGGAGCGAACCTTTTGCGCTGGTCTGGCCGGTGGATGCCATCGTTGCCGAAAACGGCGCCGTGGCACTGATTTCAAGCCAAATCGGGCTCCAGCCCCCGTCCAGCGGGCGTGAGCAGCTATCAAAACGATATCAACAGGATGAGGCTACGCGCCGCGCCAACTACACCCGCATGCATCAGGTGGCAAGCCGGGTTGTGCGTGAAGTGTCCGGCGCCGTGTTGTCCGAAGACAGCCCCGGCCGCGAGACCGACATCGCCATCGACCACAGCGAGTTTGTGCACCTGCCGCCCGCCGCCATTGCGCAGGCGGTGCAAATCATGCAGGACGAAGGCATGAACGCCACCGTGAGTTCCATCCACATCAATGGCTGGTTTGGCGCGCACAACAAGCTCGAAGGTGCGCGCTGGATTGTGCGTGAGCTGTTTGGCCGCGACCTCGACTCTGAAATGGAGAGCTGGGTCTATGTCGGTGACTCAACCAACGACCAGCTGATGTTTGAAGCCTTCCCAAACTCTGTAGGTGTAGCCAATATCCGCCGATTTGAAGCAGAGCTGAGCCACAAGCCGCGTTACATCACCGAGGGAGAACGCGGCGCGGGTTTTGCCGAGGTGGCTATGGCGCTGCTGAAAGCGCGCGCCCCCTGATTCCGGCCGAAGTTACAGGCAAAAACAGGCTCCCGCCCTTATTTGACAAGCGCAAACGGCTATCTATTTCATAGCTAAACAGCTGTCCGGGCCAGCACGCTTTTGAGCGCCTTGCCGGTGTGCGTCCCGAGTTTCACCACCGCTTCCGGCGCCGCCGAGGCCACCACCTGGCCGCCGGCGTTGCCGCCGTCCGGCCCAAGGTCAATCACCCAGTCGGCTTCGGCAATCACGTCAAGATCGTGCTCGATCACCACCACGCTGTGGCCGCCGTTGACCAGGCGGTGCAGCACGTGGATCAGCTTTTCCACGTCGGCCATGTGCAGACCCACGGTCGGCTCGTCCAGCACGTACAGGGTGTGCGGCGCCTTCTGGCCGCGCCGCGTGATGTCGTCGCGCACTTTGGACAGCTCGGTCACCAGCTTGATGCGCTGTGCCTCGCCGCCCGACAGCGTCGGTGAGGGTTGGCCCAGGGTCAGGTAACCAAGGCCCACGTCTTTCAGCAATTGCAGCGGATGCGCAATGTTGGGCATGGAGGCGAAAAAATCGACCGCTTCATCGACTTCCATGGTCAGCACATCACCGATGTTCTTGCCGCGCCAGGTCACCGCCAGGGTCTCCGGGTTGAAGCGCGCGCCGTGGCAGGTTTCGCACAACACCTTCACATCGGGCAGAAAGCTCATGCCGATGGTGCGCACGCCCGCGCCTTCACAGGTCGGGCAGCGGCCTTCGCCGGTGTTGAAGCTGAAGCGTCCCGGGCCGTAACCGCGCGCCTTGGCTTCCAGCGTGTCGGCAAACAGCTTGCGAATGGTGTCCCAGAAACCGATGTAGGTGGCCGGGCAGGAACGCGGCGTCTTGCCGATGGGCGTCTGGTCCACCTCGAGCACACGGTCTACCGCCGCATAGCCCTCGATGGCTTCGCAGCCGGTCCACGCCGGCGTCTCGCCCTTGTCGTCGGCATCGCGGCCAGCCTTGGTGCTGCGCAACATCACGCCGGCATGCACATTGGTCAGCAACACATCGCGCGCCAGCGTGGACTTGCCCGAGCCTGAGACACCCGTGACCGCGACCAGCCGGTACAGCGGCACGCTGACCGATACCTTTTTGAGGTTGTGCAGATCGGCGTTCACCACCTTGAGCCAGGAGGTGAAAGGCCCGGCCGCGACCGGCGCCGCGTTGTGCAAGGCGCTTGCGCTGGCGGCCGCCGCTTTCAGGGCTGCGGCTTTCAACAAAGCCGCTTTCTGTTTGCTGACCGGCTTGGCCTGCACGTCGCTGATCGCCTGCGCGCCGACAGGCGCCGCGCCGGTTTGCGTCTCGCGCCGCAACTGCAACGGATGGATCAGCGGATGCGCCAGGTAACGCCCGGTCAGCGAATCGGGCAAGGTGGCCAGGTGCGCCGCCGTGCCCTGACCCACCAGTTGCCCGCCGCGTTTGCCGGCGCCGGGGCCGATGTCGATGATGTTGTCGGCGCGGCGTATCGTGTCCTCGTCGTGTTCGACCACCACCAGGGTGTTGCCGCGCTCGCTGAGCTTGCCCAGGGCGCGCAGCAGGATCTGATTGTCGCGCGGATGCAGGCCGATGGTCGGCTCGTCCAGCACGTAACACACGCCCTGCAGGTTGGAGCCGAGCTGCGCAGCGAGCCGGATGCGCTGCGCCTCGCCGCCCGACAGGGTGGGCGCACCACGGTCCAGCGTCAAATAGCCGAGGCCCACGTCTTCAAGAAACTCAAGGCGGCTTTTGATCTCGGGGATCAAATCGCGGGCGATACCAGCTTCACGCCCCGACAGCGACAGCTTCTCCACCCAGGCGCGCACGTCGGTGACGGACAGCGCCGCGATGTCGGCAATACCAACCCCGGCGAACTTCACCGCCCGCGCTTGAGCGTTCAGACGCGTGCCCTGGCAACCGGGGCATGTGGTGTCTGTCACGCCTTCGGCTTCCGGCTCGACAAAACTCTGCTCGCGGCCCTTGTTGTCGTCGTCACGCACCGAATCGTCAAACACCTTGCGTTGTTCTTTGGTCAGTTTCACACCGGTTCCGACGCAGTCAGGGCACCAGCCATGTTTGCTGTTGTAGCTGAACAAGCGCGGGTCAAGCTCCGGGTAGGACGTGGAACACACCGGGCAGGCGCGCGTCGTCGACGACGCCTGCAACTTGCCGATGCCTTTGGTCGGCGTGCCGGCCATCATCGCGCCGCGCAGACCATCCAGCGGCGCCAACACATGCACCACACCCTTGCCGTGCTGCAGCGCCGTCGCCAGTGCCTCGCGCAGGGCCGCTTCGTTGTCAGGCGTCACATGGACGTCGGCGACCGGCAGCTCGACCGTGTGTTCCTTGAAGCGGTCGATGCGCGGGAAGTTGGTGGTTGGCAAAAACTCGCCGTCGATGCGCAAATGGGTATAACCGCGCGGACGCGCCCAGTCAGCGAGTTCGGTGTAAACGCCCTTGCGGTTGATTACCAGCGGCGCCAGCAAGCCGATGTGGTGACCGCGGTGCGCCTTGAGCAATTGCGCGGCAATACTTTCCGGGCTTTGCGGCATGACCGCCGCGCCGTCTTTGGTGCAGTGCTGAATGCCGAGCTTGACGTAGAGCAGGCGCAGGAAGTGCCAGACCTCGGTGGTGGTGCCGACGGTGGACTTGCGGCCGCCACGCGACAGGCGCTGCTCGATGGCGACGGTGGGCGGAATGCCGTAAACCGCGTCCACCTCGGGCCGGCCCGCCGGCTGCACGATGCTGCGCGCATAGGCATTGAGCGACTCGAGATAACGCCGTTGGCCCTCGTTGAAAAGAATGTCAAAGGCCAGCGTGGACTTGCCGGAGCCCGACACACCGGTCACCACATTGAACTTGCCGCGTGGAATGTCGACTGACAGGCTTTTGAGGTTGTGCTCTTTGGCGTTAACGATCTGGATCAGGTTGGAGAAGGCAGGTTTTGTTTTCCACACCTTGGCGCGGGCTTCTTCCACGCCATGCACCTTGCCCATGGCCTGTTCGTACTCACGCAGCGCCAGCGCGGTGTGGGAGGTCGGGTGTTCACGCACCGCCTCGGGTGTGCCCTGGGCCACCAGCAGGCCACCGGCTTCACCGCCCTCGGGACCGAGGTCGATCAACCAGTCGGCCGAGCGGATCACGTCGAGGTTGTGCTCGATGATGATCAGCGAGTGGCCCACGTCCAGCAACTTGCGCAGCGCGCGCATGAGTTTGGCGATGTCGTCGAAATGCAGGCCAGTTGTCGGCTCGTCGAACAGGAACAGCGTACCGCGGTTGATGTTTTTCAGTGCGAGCGGCTGCCGGCTGACACTGACGGTCTTCGACGCACCGGCCAGGAAGCCGGCCAGCTTGAGGCGCTGCGCCTCGCCGCCCGACAGCGTCGGCACAGGCTGGCCCAGCTTCACGTATTCCAGGCCGACATCGACGATGGGTTGCAACGCGCGTATCACCTCACGGTCCTGCGCAAACAGCCGGCTGGCTTCGCTGACGGTCAGGTCCAGCACATCGGACACATTCATCAGGCGCGGATGCACATCACCGATGGCCTTGCGTTCGATCGTGACTTCGAGAATTTCGGGGCGGTAACGTTTGCCGTCGCAGTCCGGGCAACGCAGGTAAACGTCGCTGAGAAACTGCATCTCGACGTGCTCAAAGCCCGATCCACCACAGGTCGGGCAACGGCCGTCGCCGTTGTTGAAGCTGAACTTGCTTGCGGTGTAGCTGCGCTGCCGGGCCAGCGGCGCCTGCGCAAACAGTTCGCGCACCGCATCCCAGGCGCCGACATAACTGGCCGGGTTGGAACGCGCGGTCTTGCCAATCGGCGATTGGTCCACAAACACCACGTCGGTCAGGTAGTCCGCGCCCATCAAGCGGTCATGCTGACCGGGCGTTTCCGTCGCCTTGCCGAACTGGCGCAGCAGCGCGGGTGCCAGAATGTCCTGCATCAGTGTGGACTTGCCCGAACCGCTGACCCCGGTGACACACACCAGGCGCTGCAGCGGAAATTCCACCGTCAGGTTTTTCAGGTTGTGGTCACGCGCGCCTTCAAGAATCAGGCGCGGCGTGTTGTCGGTGACCGGCCGCTTGAACCCCATGCCCACCTGCTTGCGCGAACCGAGGTAGGCGCCGGTCAGGGTGTCGGCGTGTTTGAGGTCTTCCGGCGTGCCGTCAAACACAATCTGCCCGCCCTTCTCGCCCGGACCGGGC
The DNA here is from genome assembly GCF_013817205.1 of Polaromonas sp. Taxonomy (GTDB): domain Bacteria; phylum Pseudomonadota; class Gammaproteobacteria; order Burkholderiales; family Burkholderiaceae_C; genus Polaromonas. Next base: position 2,088 of record NZ_JACDDD010000116.1, on the reverse strand, counting down.
CCCATGTCGATCATGCGGTCGGCCGCCAGCATCACCGCCGGGTCATGCTCGACCACCACCAGCGTATTGCCGGCGTCGCGCAGCCGGTGCATGGCCTGGGTGATGCGGTTCATGTCGCGCGGGTGCAGGCCGATGGAAGGTTCGTCGAGCACAAACAGAGTGTTGACCAGCGAGGTGCCCAGCGCCGTCGTGAGGTTGATGCGCTGTACCTCGCCGCCGGACAGCGTGCGGCTTTGCCGGTCCAGCGTCAGGTAACCAATGCCGACATCGCTGAGGTAACGCAACCGGGTGTGGATTTCCTCGAACAAGGACTTGAGCGCCTTGAACTCGGCATCGGGCACGCTGCCGTCCTGCAGCGCAGCCGGGGCCAGACCATTGAAAAATTCACGCAAGCGGTCAATCGGCAACTGCATCAGGTCATGCAGGCTCAGGCCCGGTAGCGCTTCGAGCTGGGCGCGGGTCCAGTCCACACCGACCGGCATGAAACGTTTGCCCGGTAGCAGGGCGGCATCGGCGTCGGCCTTCGAGCCCAAACGCCACAGCAATGCCTCCAGCTTGAGGCGCGCGCCGCCGCAGGTCTCACAGGGCGTGTAGCTGCGGTACTTGGACAGCAGCACCCGGATGTGCATCTTGTAGGCCTTGCTTTCCAGGTAGGCAAAGAAGCGTTTGATGCCGAACCAGTGCTGGTTCCACTTGCCGTTCCAGTTGGGCGAGCCGTTGATGACCCAGGCCTGCTGCTCGGGCGTGAGTTTGCACCAGGGCGTATCTCGCGGTATGCCTGCCGTTTCCGCGTGGCGCATCAAGTCGTCCTGGGCCTCTTTCCAGGCTGGGGTCTGCATGGGCTTGATCGCGCCGAAGCGCAGGGTCAGCTTGTCGTTGGGGATCACCAGGCCGTAATCGACACCGATCACCCGGCCGAAACCGCGGCAGGTTTCGCAGGCGCCCATGGCCGAGTTGAAGGAAAACAGGGAAGGGGTCGGCTCGGTGTAACGCAGGTCGCTGTCGGGGCAATGCAAGCCGGTGGAAAACCGCCACATCTCCTCGATAACACCCTCATGCGTCGGCTGCACGTACACATTGAGCCGGCCGCCACGTTTCAGCGCCATTTCAATCGCTTCCACCACACGCGACTTTTCGGCGGCATGAACACGGAAGCGGTCGGCCACCACATCCAGCAGTTTGTGCGGGCCCGCAGGCGTCGCCACATCACGCTCTGCATGCACACGCGTGAAGCCGCTAGCCGACAGCCACTGCGTGACCTCCTCGGCGCTGGTGTTGCCGGGCAATTCCACCGGAAAGGTCATGACCACTCTCGCGTCACTGCCTGCAGTCCGCGACATCAATTCGGCGTAAATCGATTCCGGCGTGTCATGCCGTACCGCCTGCGCGGTTTTTTTGTCGAACAACTGCCCCGCGCGCGCATACAAAAGTTTCAGGTGATCGTTGAGCTCTGTCATGGTGCCCACGGTGGAGCGCGAACTGCGCACCGGGTTGGTCTGGTCGATGGCAATCGCCGGCGGCACACCTTCGACCTTGTCCACCGCCGGCTTATCCATGCGGTCCAGGAACTGCCGTGCGTAGGCCGAGAAAGTCTCGACATAACGCCGCTGGCCCTCGGCAAACAAGGTGTCAAACACCAGCGAAGACTTGCCCGAGCCGCTGGGCCCGGTGACCACCGTCATTTCACCGGTGCGTATGTCCAGGTCCAGGTTCTTGAGGTTGTGCTGGCGCGCGCCGCGGATGCGGATGATTCCTTGGGACATGGATGAAGGTGCTTTCCTGAAGAGGTCAAACATTCTAGGAGCCTGTCGGACTTGGGGCGTCGATAGCGAAAATAGGCCCCTGCGAGGACAGTTTTTGCCGGATTTGCCGGCCCATAGCCCAGCTATGGGACAAAAAGACGGTGAAAAATGGACCGCTGCGGTCGATTTGCAGCCGACGATCCCCAAGTCCGACAGGCTCCTAGCCCGGATATTTCACCAGTAGTCCGATGAGCACATGATTTGGGGCGCGCAGCGGCCGATGCGTGTCGTTCGTCGAATTGTCTGGGTACTGGATGGGTTTTGGCCAATTTAGGGCGAACTGCCC
>NZ_JACDDD010000030.1 GCF_013817205.1 Polaromonas sp. | reverse complement strand
ATCCATCGCAAAGTAGCGCAGGATTTGACGCAGTTTTGCTTCACTGAGTTTGGAGCGCCTGAAATACCGGTTTTTCTGAATCACCATAGGAACTTAGCTCACTTGAATGTGAACTTTGCTTCCTAAGCCCCTAATTTAATAGCATGACCCTTAACCAACGTCCGTCCACTTGCACTCACTGTTGGCAGACTCCACCACCTTTTCAATGAAGTGCACGCCTCGCGCGCCTTCGGCCACGCGGGGGTAGTCAGCCGCCAGCGCGTCAGCCGGGCGACCTGTCGCGTGAGCCCGAATATCCGCTGCCACGCCGAGGTAGATGTTTGCGAACGCTTCGATGAACGACTCCGGATGTCCGGCAGGCAGACGGCTCGCTCGGCGGGCGGATTCACAAAGCCAGGGTGAGCCACGCGTCAGAATTTTGCGCGGGCCATCCAACGGTGAGTGCACCAACTGATTGGGATCTTCCTGGCGCCAGCTGATGGTGCCGAGGGTGCCGGAGACTTGCAGACGCAAATCATTCTCCAGACCCGCCGCAACTTGAGACGCGATGATGACGCCGCGCGCACCGTTGCTGTAGCGCAGCAGCAAATGCCCATCGTCATCCAGTTGCCGGCCTTGGCCAAAAGCCGTCAGGTCAGCGCAAATGCTCTCCAGCGTCAGCCCGGTCACCGTGGCGGCCAGGTTTTCGGCGTGCGAGCCGATGTCGCCCATGGTGCCGACCCGCCCACCGCGCGCAGGGTCCATGCGCCAGCCGGCCTGCTTGTTGCCCTGCCCCTCCACCCCAGTGGCCAGCCAGCCCTGGTTGTATTCAACCGTGACCTTGCGTACCTCGCCCAGCACACCGCTGCGCACCAGGTGACGGGCCTCGCGCACCATCGGGTAACCCGTGTAGTTGTAGGTCACGCCGAAGACCGTGCCGCTTTTCGCCACGGCCTGCACCAGTGCGTCGGCTTCTGCACTGCTGTTAACCAGAGGTTTGTCGCACACCACATGAAAGCCTGCTTCAACAAACGCAGCCGCCACCGGGTAGTGCAAATGGTTGGGCGTGACGATACTCACGAAATCAATGCGTTCCTCGGGAGGGCGCTTCAACTCATCGACCAGCAGCGACTGCCAGTCTCCATGGTTGCGACCATCGGCCAGCCCCAGCTCGCGCCCCGAGGCCCTGGCTTTTTCCGGGTCGGAAGACAAGGCACCGGCCACGAAATCAATTTCGCCATCCAGCGCCATGGCCTTGCGGTGCACGGCGCCAATAAAAGCATCGCGCCCGCCACCCACCATCGCGCAACGCAGTTTTCTGTCAAATGTCATGAAGTCCTCTTACGATTTGTCGCGAGCAAATGCGGCGTCAAATGCACCAACAGCCGGTGTGAAATCCAGCCGCTTGCAAAAGGTGGCGCTTTCGGTGGCGCCATGCACACGGTCCATGCGGCTGTCTTCCCATTCGACAGAAAGAGGGCCCTGATAGCTGATGTCGTTCAGCGCCACGATGATGGATTCAAAATCCACGAGGCCGCGCCCCACACTGCGGAAATCCCAGTAACGGCGCGCATCCCCAAAGCTGGTGTGCCCACCAAACACGCCCACCGTGCCGTCGCCGCGACCCCACCAGACGTCTTTCATGTGGACGTTATAAATGCGCTCTTCAAACAGGCGCAGGAAGCGGACATAGTCCACGCCCTGATACGCAAGGTGGCTTGGATCAAAGTTGAACCCAAAGCGCTTGTGCCCTTTCACCGCCTCAATGGCGCGCTGCGCGGAGGCAATGTCAAACGCGATTTCCGTCGGGTGCACTTCCAGCGCAAAGTTGATGTCGTTCTTTTCGAACACATCTAGAATCGGCAAAAAGCGCCCGGCAAAATCGGCAAAGCCTTTGTCCCAATAGGCCTGCGTCGTGGGTGGAAAGGCATATATCGAATGCCAGATGGATGAGCCGGTAAAACCCGTTACGGTGTTCACGCCGAACCGGGCGGCGGCCCTGGCCGTGTCCTTCAGCTCCGCAGCGGCACGCTGTCGCACACCTTCGGGATCACCGTCGCCCCACACGTGCGCCGGCAAAATCGATTGGTGTCTTTCGTCGATCAGGTCGCACACAGCCTGCCCGACCAGATGGTTGCCAATGGCAAAACACTGCAGGCCATGCGACGCCAGCATGTCCCGCTTGTCCTTGATGTATTGGTCGGAGGCCAGTGCCTCCTGCACATTGAAATGGTCGCCCCAGCAGGCCAGCTCCAGCCCGTCATAACCCATGCTTTTGGCAAGCGGCGCCAGCTCCGCAAGCGGGAGATCGGCCCATTGGCCGGTAAACAGGGTGACGGGTCTGGCCATGGGCTTTCCTCAAAAGATCTTGATCAAATATGGAACTGCTCGGGGCTGGCGCAACGCCAGGGCCCCGAGCCTCACACGCTCAGGCCGCGCTTAAAACGGCGAATTCGGGAAGTAGAAGTCTTTGGCGTTTTGCTTGGTGATCAACACCGAAGGAACAATGTTGTTCGCCGCCAGCTTCTGGCCTTTCAGCCGCGCCTCGCCAGTCATCTTGATCGCGTCGTACATGAACTTGGGCGAGTAGGACACGTTGGCCTGAATCAACGGGTCGCTGCCGTCCATCAAGGTTTTGATGGCACCCTTGGCGCCGGCGCCGCCAAACACAATCTTGATGTCCTTACGTTTTGCCTGATCGATGGCTTTGAGCACGCCCACGGCCATGTCGTCATCGGCAGCCCAAACCGCGTCGATCTCCTTGAAACGCGTCAGGAAATCCTGCATGACCTTGAAAGCATCGTCGCGATTCCAGTTGCCGTGCTTGGCGTCCAGCAACTTGATGCCGGGGTGGTTCTTCATCACGGCGTTGAAGGCGTCCATGCGCTCGTTGTCGATGGTGGTCGGGATGCCGCGCAGCGCGACAATATTGCCCTTGCCGCCCAGCGTCTTGGCGATGTGCTCAGCCGGGATTTTGCCGAAGGCGGTGTTGTCGCCGGACACATACGCGTCCTGTGCGCTGGTGTCGGTCAGGCCGCGATCCACCACCGTGACGTAGATGCCCTTGGCTTTGACCTGGGCCACCGGCTTGGTCAGCGCAGCGGACTCGAAGGGGAACACGACCAGCGAGGTGATCTTGCTCACCGTCACCAGGTCTTGCAGCTGGTTGGCTTGTTCGGATGCGTTCGCTGCCGTTTTGACAATGACCTTCATGCCGGGGTTGGCTTTTTCCAGATCTTTCTTGGCTTCGTTGGCCCAGTACACGGCGCCGGCCATGAAGCTGTGCGTAGCGGCTGGCATGGATACGCCCAACACTTCTTTCTTGTCTTTTGCCATAGCGGGTGCGCTCAAGGCCAGCGCGGCTGCACTGATGGCCGAGAGGGCCAGCCTGCGGGTGATTGTTTTCATTTGTCTGTCTCCTTCGATATCGTTAAAAAAATAGCGGCTTGCGCCACCGGCGGGGAACTTGGTAAAAACCTAACGCTTGCCGCGCTGCATGAACGCGACGGCGATGATGACGAAACCCTGCACCGCCGCGTTGAGATAAACGCTGATGATGCTGGTGAGGTTGAGAATGTTGCTGATGACCGAGAGCAGGATCGCGCCGACTACCGTGCCAGTGATGGTGCCCGCGCCGCCTTTGAGCACGGTGCCGCCCACAATCACCGCAGCAATGGCTTCCAGCTCCCACAGCAGACCCGTGGTGGGTGACGCAGAGCCCAGCCGCGGGACATACAGCAGCGTGGCAATACCTACACACACACCCAGGAGCACGTAGGTCAGTATCTTGATGCGGTGCACATCGACCGCGGCGTAGTGCGCCACCTGCTCGTTGGAGCCGATAGCCTGCACGTAACGGCCGTAAGCCGTGCGGTTCAAAATCACACCGCCCGCCAGCGCGACCAGCAGAAAAATCCACACCGGAAACGGCACACCCAGCAGATTGGCGTAATACACCGGGCTGTAGATGTCAGACAGCGCGTTGTCCAGCGTAATGGCGCCCCCGTCAGAAAAGTAAGTGAGGTAGGCACGGAAAATTCCCAGTGTGCCCAGCGTGACGATGAAGGGTTCAATCCGGCCCTTGGTGATCAAGAGGCCATGCGCCAGCCCGAAGGCAGCACCCAACACCACTGAAAGCACCATGCCCGCAGCCACCGCCATGAACGGCGAACCCAGCACGGGCGCCATGGCATTCATGAACAAGATCACCGAGCCGGCAATCAGTGCCGCCATGGAGCCCACAGACAAGTCGATGCCGCCTGAGATGATCACAAAACACATACCTACAGCGAGGATGCCGATGAAGGCCGTGCGGGTCAGCACATTCATCAGGTTGTCGTAAGTGGCGAAGTTTTCATTGAGCAATGTGCCGGCCACACACAACAGCACCAGGCCGACGACGGGCCCAAGGCCATGCAGCGTGCTCCACCAGTGGGCGGCGTGGCGTGGCGCGCGCGGCGTATCAGCGGGTTCCTGTGGCATGGGCAATCAACTCCTCTTCGGTCAGCTTGGCGTCATGCAGGGTGGAGATCAGGCGGCCGGCGCGCATCACAGCAACGCGGTGGCACAGCCCGATCAACTCCATCAACTCGGACGAAATAACAATCACAGCCAGCCCGCGTGAGGCCAGCTGCTGGATCAGGTGATAAATTTCCCGCTTGGCACCAACGTCCACACCGCGGGTCGGTTCGTCCAGCACGACAACCGCGGGCGCGGGGTGCAGCACCTTGGCCAGCGCCAGTTTCTGCTGGTTGCCGCCAGAGAGCGAAGACGCGATAGCGTCCAGTGATCCAGCGCGGATGCCGTAGTCCGCGACGGCCTGCTCCAAAGCCACACGTTCGGCCTGCGGCTTGAGCCATGGCCTGGCGTATCGCTCCAATGCCATCAGCGTGAGGTTTTGCCGCAGGCCAAAGTTGACGTGCAGACCCTTGCCTTTGCGGTCTTCGCTGAGATAGGTCAAGCCCAGTCGCGCTGCGTCGCGCGGACTGCGCAGCGTCACCGCGCGACCCTGCAGCTCGACCTGTCCGGCCTCACGCTCGCGGATGCCTAGCAGGCCTTCAAACAGCTCGGTACGCCCCGCGCCAACCAGACCCGCAAAGCCCAAAATTTCGCCGGGCTGCACCTGAAAACTCACTTGCGTGGCCCAGCCCGGCACCGTCAAACCGGTGACCTTCAAGGCTGGGGCCGCGGAAGAGACCGGGAGCTTGGGCGGAAACAAGTCCGCCAGTTCGCGGCCCACCATCAGGTTGGCCATTTGGCGCCGGCTCAGTGCTGGCGTTGGCTCCCGCGCGACCAGCTTGCCGTCGCGCATGACGATCACCTCGTCCGTGATGCGCTCAACCTCATCAAGTTTGTGCGAGATGTAGATGATGGTGGTGCCCAGCGACTTGAGAGAGGCCATCAACTCAAACAGGCGCTCGGTTTCGCCAGGTGTCAGTGTGGCTGTCGGCTCGTCCATGATGAGCAGTCGCGCATGGCGGGCCAGGGCGCGCGCAATTTCCACCATCTGCTTTTCAGCAACGATCAACTGGCGCACGCGGGTGTCGGGATCGATGTCCAAACCAACCTTGGCCAGGGCCTCGGCTGCCTCGCGACGCATGCGCACATCGTCCAGGAAAAACCCGCGATTGAACTCGTGCCCGAGAAAAATGTTTTGCGCAATGGTCAGGTCTTCGGCGAGGTTGAACTCCTGATGAATCAGCACAATGCCCAGGTCTTCCGCCTGGCGTGATCTGCTGAAGGTGCAGGCTGCGCCATCTACCAGCAACTCACCACCGGTCAGGCTTTCATAACCGGCCAGAATTTTCATGAGAGTGGATTTGCCCGCGCCGTTTTCGCCCAGCAAGCCGTAAATGCGGCCGGGCTGCAGATCCAGGCTCACGCCGTGCAGTACACGCACCGGACCAAATTCCTTGACCGCGTCCCGAAACTCGATGGCGACACTCACCGCAGCACTCCGGAGGCCTTGAGGCTTTCCTGCATGGCCAGCACGCCGGCACCGACCAGGCCAGCATCGTCGGCCAGCGGTGTGTACTGAATCTCCAGCTGGCGTGTGGACAGCGCCAGCGAGCGCTGATAAACGCTTTGCCGAACTGACGCCAAAAACAGCGGCCCCATGCTGGCAATACGCCCCGCGATGAAGACATTGGAGGGGTTGAAAAAGTTAACGACCGAAGCCAGCATCTCGCCCACCAGATTGCCGGCGCGCTGGATGATGGCATTGGCCTCGACATCTCCCGCCCGGCTGGCCTGGGCCACGTCTTCTGCGCTGAGCACGCCCTGGGCCTTCAACCGCTCGGCCAGCAGGGGACTGCGTCCGGTCGTGGCCGCCTCTACCGCCATGCGCGAAATCGCCTGCGCGCCGGCCATGGCCTCCACACAGCCGCGGTTGCCGCAATGGCACAGCGGGCCTGAACGATCCACACAGATATGGCCCACGTCGCCTGCCGAGCCATTGGCTCCGCGGTACACCTCGCCGTGGCACACAATGCCGCAGCCGATGCCGGTGCCGATCTTGATCACCAGGAAATTCTGCAGGCTGCGCTGCAGCCGCCACAGCTCGCCCAACGCCATGAGGTTGACGTCGTTGTCGACAAACACCGGGGCTGCATAGTCCTCACGCAGGTAGTCGCGGATGGAAAAGCCGCCCCAGTCCGGCATCAGCGGCGGGTTGACCAGCTGGCCCCTGTCAAAGTCCACCGGGCCGGGCACACCTATACCGATTGAAATGACCTGACGTGCAGCCAGCCCACAGCGGCTCAGCAGATCGCGCATCAGCACGCGCATACGGGCCAGCACCACGCCCGGCCCCTGGCGCACATCGACAGCTTCCGTGTGGCGGGCCAGCACCGTGAGATCGGGCTTCAGAACGGCCAACTGCATGCTGGTCGCGCCGAGGTCGATGCCGATCAGGACGCCCAGCGACGCGCTGAGCTGCAGGGTTTCGGCGCGACGTCCACCAGAGGAGTCCTGCAAGCCGACTTCGTCCAGCAGGCCCTCGTCCAGCAAAGCGGCGACCATCGCATTGGCTTTGCTTTTGGAGTAATCGAGTCGCTCTGCCAAGGCATGACGCGACGCGCCAGCCGACCAGAAGATAGTAGTCAGCAGATCGAGATCATCCACGCTGCGGTTTTGCCAGCTCACCAAAGCCTTGTCTCCTGTCTTGCACCTTGATCGGTGTTTTTCAGAATGTTAGGCGGGCGACTTCAGCCAAGCAAGACTTAACTTAGACCAATTTCAGGCCTAAGTTAAGTGTTTATTGATGTTTTATGGAGCGATAGGCGCGGGCGCGGCTCAGTGCGACAGCAAGGCACCCAGCACTGCGACTGTGCAAAGAAGCAGCAGCCCGCGCTTTTGGCCCAATGCTGCGCGACCTTCGTAGCTGTGCACGGGGGAGGCGCCATCTTCCCAACTCACGCTGCCCAGAATTCTGTGCATGATGTCGCCTGGTGTTTTTTCGGTTGTCCCTGATGAGAAACATAACGGCCCTCGCCGGCCCTTGTGGTGAGCAGTTGTGACGTCTGCTCCTGTTTTCATAGCTGCTTGCGCCCGTCCGACAAGGGCAGAGGGCCGATTTCTTTATCAAACCAGGCGTGTGAGCCGGAAGTCAGGATTCCGGTAAACGCCACACTGCCTGGCCGCCCACCGGGTAAAGCTGCCGCCCCGGCTCGGGCAGCACCCGCCAGCCGCCCGTGAATTCGCCGAATGCCGGCAGGATGGCGAGGCCCGGCTCCAGGCAGAAACATGGCAGACGCAGGCGGTCGTGACCGCGTCCGCGCAACGACACGGCCGGGTGCAGGTGCCCGGCGATCACGCCATGGCTGGCATGCTGCTGGGGATGGTGGCAGGCGGCAAACGGGCCGATCAGCCACGGCTCGTCGACCACACGCATGCCCAGAGAGACTGGTGGATCGCCGGCGCGGCTGTCGTGGTTGCCGCGCACCAGGATGCATTCCACATCGGGATGCTCAGCGCGCCACTGCGCCAGTGCGCCCAGGATCGAATCGGTGCGTGCATGGGCCGCATGTAAAAAGTCCCCGAGAAACACCAGCTGCACTGGCTGGTAATGCAGCACCAGGGCGCTGATACGTGCCAGGTTCTCGCGGGTGGTGCCGCCCGGCACCGGCTGGCCGAGGGCACGATATGTGGCGGCTTTGCCGAGGTGCAAGTCGGCGATCCACAACACACGCTGCGCCGGCCACCACAAGCCGCGTTCAGGCAAGAGCCAGACGGTCTCGCCGGCGTAACTGACAGCCAGCGGCGGGGCGGGAGTCGGCACCGTCGAATCCATCAAAGTGGAGGCAAGGGCCGCGAGGGCTTGCGCCGTGAAGGGCGCTTGCCTGTGGAGGGTTTCGAAACACCGCCGGCGCCTTCCTGCCCGAAGGCCAGGATCTCACGCACTTGGGCCGCGTCGTGTGAAGTCGCGCTCCCGACGCCCGGCGTCTGGCCCGCAGCTTTTTCCAGCTGCTGCACGATTCGGGCAATGCGGTCGGCCACGCTCTCATTGGAGAGTTGCTCGCGGAAACGCTCAACCATCAACGGAAAGGCAAACGGTGTCGGCCGTGGCAGGTGCTTGAGCACCAGGCGCTGGCTGTTCATGCGCGCCAGGCTGGAACGCAGCCGGCCGATTTCCAGTTCCTGCGCCAGCAACTCCTGCTCGGCCTGCAGCAGCAGCTTGTTGGCCGGGTCATACTTTCTGAAAACTTCCCAGAACAAGGAGGATGAGGCTTGCAGTTGTTTGTTGCTGCGATTTTCGCCAGGATAGCCCTGGAAGATCAGGCCGGAGACGCGGGCGATTTCTCGGAAGCGACGTTGCGCGAGTTCGCTGGCGTTGAGGCTTTGCAGTACCTCGTGCAGCAGTGCAACGCGCCGGCCTTCCTCTGGATCGCCCTGCGCCATCGCGTCCAGCGACTCGGCATCGTGCCCAACCTGCAGCAGCTGCGGCAGCAGGACCGGCCAGTCCACCTGCTGCGCGCAAAGCAGCTCAAAGCCGTAGTCGTTGACCGCGATCGAAAAAGTACGCGGTGCTTGCTGCGCCACGCGCCAGGCGAGCAGGCTGGCCAAGCCCAGGTGCACATGTCGGCCGGCGAAGGGATAGAGAAAAAGATGCCAGCCCTCGCGTGTTTTGAGCAGCTCGGCCAACAGGGTCTGCGGCGTCGGCAGGGCCGACCACTGTTGCTGGATCTCCAACAAGGGCCGCACACGCTGCAGTTCCGGCGTTTCGTAGCGGCCCTCGCCGGCGAGCGCCAGTTGCTGCACCACGGCGTCGGCCAGCGTGGTCGACAGCGGCATGCGCCCGCCGTTCCAGCGCGGCACCGCGTGGCGCTTGCTGGTGGCACGGCGCACCCAGGCCGTCATCTCGCGAATGCGCACCATCTCCAGCAGGCGGCCGCCGAAAAGAAAACAATCACCGGGTTTCAAACGCGCCGCAAAACTTTCTTCCACGCTGCCGATACGCGCGCCGCCCAGGTATTGCACCGTTATGCTGGCATCACTGACGATGGTGCCGATGTTCATGCGATGGCGCCGAGCCAGCCGGGCATCGGGCACGCGCCAGACGCCCTCTTCGTCCGGTACGGCGCGGCGATAGTCCGGATAGGCCGCCAGCGACGGGCCGCCCTGGCGCACAAAGGACAGGCACCAGTCCCAGGTCTCGCGCGACAACTGGGCGTAGGCCGCCGTGCTGCGCACTTCGGCGTAGAGTTCTTCGGGCACAAAACCGCCGCCCAGGGCTACCGTCACTAGGTGCTGTATCAGCACGTCCAGCGGCTGCTCGGGTGAGGTCCTGGCCTCTATGTGCCCGGCGGCTATCGCAGCGCGCGCAGCGGCACCCTCTACCATCTCGATGCTGTGCGTCGGGACCAACGTCAGGCGCGACGGCCGCCCCGGCGCATGGCCGGAGCGTCCAGCGCGCTGCAGCAGGCGCGCTACGCCCTTGGGCGAGCCAATCTGCAGCACGCGCTCCACCGGCAGGAAGTCCACACCCAGGTCCAGGCTGGAGGTACAGACCACTGCGCGCAGCTGGCCATTTTTCAGGCCAAGTTCCACCCACTCCCTCACACCACGATCCAGTGATCCATGGTGCAGCGCAATCAGGCCAGCCCATTCGGGTTTGGCCCCGAGCAGCGCCTGGTACCAGATCTCGGATTGCGAACGCGTATTGGTGAAGACCAGCGTCGTGGCGCTACCTTCGATCAGCAACGACCTGCGGAAACATGGTCAGGCCCAGATGGCCGCCCCAGGGGAAACGCTCGCTGCTTGCCGGCAACAGGGAATCGATGACGAGTTTTTTCGGTACCTGGCCTTGCACCAATGTGCCACCCGGATGACCAAGCAAGGTGTGCATGGCTTCCTCGAGATTGCCAAGCGTGGCCGACATGCCCCAGATCACGAGATTTGCCCCCACGCTTGTCGCTTCGCGAGCCTTCGGCGGTGCGCTGCCCCTTTCACAAGACAACGGGACCGCTGCGCCTGCGGCCCGGCGACGCCGGTTCCGCGGCCCCGGCGGGCCTGAAGTCAAAGCTTCCTCGCTGTTCCATGTCCTCAGCCTCGCCAGCGCAAGTTGCACCTGCACACCGCGCTTGTTACCCAGCAGCTCATGCCATTCATCTACCACCACCATGCGCACCGTGCTGAAGACCTCTCTTGCATCCGCGCGCGACAGCAGCGCCGTCAGGCTTTCGGGCGTGGTGACCAAGATGGTCGGGAGGCGGCGCGCCTGGGCGCTGCGCTCACCGCTCGCGGTATCGCCGGTGCGGGCGCCCAGGGTCCAGGCGGGCGCCCCGGGCAGGCCCCTGCCAGCGCCTCCAGTGGCGCCGGCAGGGCCCGCACCGTGTCAGCCGCCAGTGCACGCATCGGGGTAAGCCACAGCACTGTCAGCGGTGGCGCCGCAGAACCTGATTTTGCAGAACGCCGGAACGCGAATGCCTGCAAGGCGGCCAGCCAGACCGCGTAGGTTTTTCCGGCACCAGTGGTCGCGTGCAGCAGACCGGACTCGCCTTTGTGTACGGCCTTCCACACATCACGCTGAAAGGCAAACGGCCTCCAGCCACGGCCCGTAAACCAGCCTAGCAAGGCCTTTTTAACCATCGCCGGCGTGTGGGTTTTGGAGCTGGCGTTCGATGCCGCAGCGGGTGTGCTCATGACGCGGTGTGCTCTTTGAGGCCGGGACACTTCATGCTCACATCCTAGCGCCGCTTCTGCGCGGCGGTATCGCCTGGCGCGGCTATCGGCGTGTCAGCAGGAACCGACAGCGCGGCGCCCACAGGTCTGCATGCAGCAGCACCATGAAAAAAGCCCCTGGCGTGCGGCAGGGGCTTTGTCGGGGCATGTGCCGCCTTACTTTTTCTGGCGGTATTTGCGTAGCGCCGCAATCTGCGCGGCCATCACGGCCAGCTCGGACTGGGCCATGGCGATGTCGATGTCGGTCTTGGCATTTTTCAGGGCTTCTTCGGCAGCGGCCTTGGCTTCTGAAGCCTTGGCCTCGTCGAGGTCCTTGCCGCGGATGGCGGTGTCGCTGAGCACAGTCACGCAGTTGGGCTGCACTTCGAGCACGCCACCGGCAACGAAAACAAACTCTTCCGTGCCGTCGGCTTTTTCAATCCGCACTGCGCCCGGTTTGATGCGGGTGATCAGCGGGGTGTGGCGCGGGTAGATTCCCAGCTCGCCGGCTTCGCCGGGCAAAGCCACGAATTTGGCCTCGCCGGAGAAGATGGACTCCTCGGCACTGACAACATCGACGTGGATGGTGTGTGTGGTGTCCATGACTTAGACCTTCTTGGCCTTCTCGAAAGCTTCGTCGATCGTGCCAACCATGTAGAAGGCCTGCTCTGGCAGGTGATCGCACTCGCCGGCCACAATCATCTTGAAGCCGCGAATGGTCTCAGCCAGGCTGACGTACTTGCCCGGAGAGCCGGTAAACACTTCAGCAACGTGGAAAGGCTGACTCAGAAAGCGCTGGATCTTGCGGGCGCGGGCCACGGCCAGCTTGTCTTCAGGGGCCAGTTCGTCCATGCCCAGAATCGCAATGATGTCGCGCAGCTCTTTGTAGCGCTGCAGCGTGCCCTGCACGGCGCGGGCCGTGTTGTAGTGGTCTTCGCCAACAACAGCTGGCGACAGCTGGCGGCTGGTGGAGTCCAGCGGATCGACCGCAGGGTAGATACCCAGCGAAGCGATGTCACGCGACAGCACCACGGTGGAATCCAGGTGGGCAAAGGTGGTGGCTGGCGATGGATCGGTCAAGTCATCGGCAGGCACATAAACGGCCTGGATGGAAGTGATAGAGCCCACCTTGGTGGAAGTAATACGCTCTTGCAGACGGCCCATTTCTTCGGCCAGCGTAGGCTGGTAACCCACGGCGGAAGGCATACGGCCCAGCAGCGCCGACACCTCGGTACCGGCCAAGGTGTAGCGGTAGATGTTGTCCACGAAGAACAGCACGTCACGGCCTTCGTCACGGAAAGACTCGGCGATCGTCAGGCCGGTCAGCGCCACGCGCAGACGGTTGCCTGGGGGCTCGTTCATCTGGCCGTAGACCATGGCCACTTTGGATTCTTCGAGCTTCTCCAGATTCACAACACCAGAGTCGGCCATCTCGTGATAAAAATCATTGCCTTCGCGGGTACGCTCGCCCACACCGGCAAACACCGACAGACCCGAGTGCGCCTTGGCGATGTTGTTGATCAGCTCCATCATGTTCACGGTCTTGCCGACGCCGGCGCCGCCGAACAGGCCCACCTTGCCGCCTTTGGCAAACGGGCACACCAGGTCAATCACCTTGATGCCGGTTTCCAGCAGTTCCTGCGATGGGCTCAACTCGTCATAAGCCGGGGCTTTGCGGTGAATAGGAGCCGTCAGGGTCTGGTCAACGGGGCCACGCTCGTCGATCGGCGCGCCCAGCACGTCCATGATGCGGCCCAGCGTGGCTTTGCCCACGGGAACCGTGATGTTGGCGCCGGTGTTGTACACCATGTTGCCGCGGCGCAGGCCGTCGGAAGTGCCCAGTGCGATGGTACGCACGATGCCGTCACCGAGCTGCTGCTGCACTTCAAGGGTCAGCGCGGAGCCTTCCATCTTGAGCGCGTCGTAAATCTTGGGCATCTGGTCGCGCGCGAATTCAACGTCCACCACCGCGCCGATACACTGAACAATCTTGCCTTGAGCTTGAGCCATGACTGGATCCTTTTCCGTTCTTTAAATCTTGAATCGCGGTTTAAACCGCTGCGGCACCGGCAACGATTTCCGAAAGTTCTTTCGTGATCGCCGCCTGACGCGTCTTGTTGTAAACCAGCTTGAGTTCGCCAATCACGCTGCCGGCATTGTCCGTGGCGGCCTTCATGGCCACCATGCGCGCCGACTGCTCGGAAGCCATGTTTTCAGCCACGGCCTGGTAAACCAGCGCCTCGACGTAACGCAGCAGCAGGTCGTCAATCACGGTCTGCGCATCAGGTTCGTAGATGTAGTCCCAGCCGTGCTGGTCCTTGTCGGCCTGCATGCTTTCGGCTGTCAGAGGCAGCAGCTGCTCGACCACTGGCTCCTGGCGCATCGTGTTGACAAACTTGGTGTAGCACAGGTACACCGCCTTGATCTTGCCTTCGCTGTACGCGTCGAGCAGCACCTTGACGGGGCCGATCAGCTTGTCCAGATGCGGCTTGTCGCCAAGCTGCGTGACATGCGAGATTACCTTGGCGCCCACCCGGTTGAGAAAGCTCAAGCCCTTGTTGCCGATGGCCACGGCCTGCGCATCATCTCCCGCTGCCTGCAATTCCTTGAGCTTGGCGGTCACAGCGCGCAGCACATTGGTATTGAGGCCGCCGCACAGACCCTTGTCGGTCGTCACCACGATGAAACCCGTCGTTTTGGTGTCGTTGGACTCCATAAACGCATGGGTGTACTCTGGATTGGCCTGGGACAGGTTGGCCGCAATGTTGCGGATCTTGTCGCTGTAAGGACGGGCAGCACGCATCCGTTCCTGCGCCTTGCGCATCTTGGAGGCCGCCACCATTTCCATGGCTTTGGTGATCTTCTTGGTGTTTTCCACCGATTTGATCTTGCCGCGTATCTCTTTACCTGCTGCCATCTAAATGACCCCCACGGTTGCTCACTTCGTGTAGCGCCCTGCCCCCCGAGGGGGCCGCTGCGCCTGCGGCCCGGCTAAGCCGGTTCCGCGGCCCCTGCTTGAAGGGCCCCGTCCTCAGGATTGATGCTGCACTCATAGTTCAGTTCAGCTGGTTCAAGCAAACGACTTCTTGAACTCGCCCACAGCCGTGTTCAGTTCCGCCTCGGCGTCCTTGTCCATGGCCTTGTTGGCTTCCAGCTTGGCCATCAGCGCAGCGTTCTTGTCCTTGAGGTAGCTATGCAAGCCGGACTCGAAAGCCAGAACTTTCTTGACGTCGATGTCGTCCATGAAACCCTTGTTCACTGCGAACAGCGTGGCGGCCATGTTGGAGATCGACAGCGGCGAATACTGGGCCTGCTTGAGCAATTCGGTCACGCGTGCACCGCGATCCAGCTGCTTGCGGGTGGCCTCGTCCAGGTCGGAAGCGAACTGCGCGAACGCAGCCAGTTCACGGTACTGGGCCAGGTCGGTACGGATACCGCCGGAGAGGTTCTTGATCAGCTTGGTCTGGGCTGCGCCACCGACGCGCGACACCGAGATACCGGCGTTGATCGCGGGGCGGATACCGGCGTTGAACAGGCTGGTTTCCAGGAAAATCTGGCCGTCGGTGATCGAGATCACATTGGTCGGTACGAAAGCGGACACGTCGCCGGCTTGCGTTTCGATGATGGGCAGTGCCGTCAGCGAACCAGTCTTGCCTTTAACTGCACCCTTGGTAAAGTCTTCAACGTATTTTTCGTTAACGCGAGCTGCGCGTTCGAGCAGACGGCTGTGAAGATAAAACACATCGCCGGGATAGGCTTCGCGGCCTGGCGGGCGGCGCAACAGCAGCGAAACCTGGCGGTAAGCCACGGCTTGTTTGGACAGATCGTCATAAACAATCAGCGCGTCTTCGCCGCGGTCGCGAAAGTATTCGCCCATGGTGCAGCCGGAGTAGGCGCTGACATACTGCATGGCGGCCGACTCGGAAGCCGATGCAGCCACCACAATCGTGTAGTCCATGGCGCCGGCTTGCTCCAGCGAACGGACCACGTTTTTGATCGACGAGGCTTTCTGGCCAATCGCGACATAAACGCAGGAAACGCCCTTGCCCTTCTGGTTGATGATGGCGTCGATGGCCACGGCGGTCTTGCCGGTCTGGCGGTCGCCGATGATCAGCTCGCGCTGGCCGCGGCCGACGGGCACCATGGAGTCGATGGACTTCAGGCCAGTCTGCAGGGGCTGGTCCACCGATTTACGCGCGATCACGCCCGGCGCAACTTTTTCGATCACGTCGGTCATCTTGGCGTTGATCGGACCCTTGCCGTCGATAGGCTGGCCCAGTGCGTTGACCACGCGGCCCAACAACTCGGGGCCGACCGGCACTTCCAGAATGCGGCCCGTGCACTTGACGGTGTCGCCTTCGGCAATGTGCTCGTACTCGCCCAGAATCACGGAACCGACGGAGTCGCGCTCCAGGTTCAGTGCCAAGCCGTAAGTCGGCGTGCCGTCGGCGGTGGCCGGGAATTCAAGCATCTCGCCCTGCATCACATCGGACAGGCCGTGGATACGCACGATACCGTCGGTCACCGACACAACGGTACCCTGGTTGCGGATGTCGCTGCTGGCGGTCAGGCCCTCGATGCGGCTTTTGATCAGTTCAGAAATTTCTGCGGGATTGAGTTGCATGACTCTTTCCTTCTTTCTTCAGTTATGGGCTAAAACTTCAGGACTTGCACTCGGCAGATCAGGAAATCAGTGCCGCTTTCATTTGCTCTAAACGGGCTTTAATCGAAGTGTCCAGCACCTCGTCACCCACCACGACTCGTACGCCGCCTATCAGTTCGGGCTCCAGCTCGACCTTGAGGTTGAGCTTGCGACCAAAGCGTTTTTCCAGCGTTGCCGCCAGACCGGCCAGCGCAGCGCCGTCCAGCGCAAAGGCGCTGTACACGGTGGCGTCGGACGAGCCGGTTTTTGTATTTTTAAGCACCCTGAACTGGCTGGCGATTTCCGGCAACACGCTGATGCGCCCGTTGTCGATCACAGCGCGCAGGAAGTTCTTGGCAGCCTCGTGCAGTTTGCTCTTGGCAACGCCGGAAATCACCTCAAACGTCTGCGCCGAAGTCACGCTGGGGTTGCCCGCGTACTGCTGCAGCTGCACATTGGAAGCTATCGCGGCCAGCTCGTCGAGCCAGGCTGCAGTGCCGTCAAGATCTCCACCGGCGGCCTTGAACAGCGCTTCAGCGTAGGGACGGGCAATGGTGGCTAGTTCGGCCATGGTGATGCTCGCTTCGATTCAGTCAAAGTTCAGTCTTCAGGCGGCCCAGCAAGTCAGCATGCACACCGGCATTGACTTCCTTGCGCAGGATCTGCTCAGCACCCTTGACAGCCAGTGCGGCAACCTGCTCGCGCAGGGTTTCACGGGCCTTGACGGTCTGCTGCTCAGCTTCAACCCTGGCTGCGGCGATGATCTTGCTGCCTTCTTCGGTGGCCCTGGCCTTGGCTTCTTCAATCATGGCCTGCGCACGACGCTCGGCTTCAGCCAGACGCAGTGCGGACTCGTTGCGCGACTTGGCCAGCTCTTCTTCCACGCGCTTGTTGGCGACGGAGAGTTCGGATTTGGCCTTGTCGGCAGCAGCCAGACCGTCGGCGATCTTGCCGGCACGCTCGTCCAGGGCAGCCGTGATGGGCGGCCAGACAAACTTCATCGTGAACCAGACCAGAATCCCGAACACGATCAGCTGGATTATTAAGGTACCTGTAATGCTCACTGCTCATCCTTTCCCCAAGGGCCCGGCCAGAAGCCAGCCCGAAGGAATGACATTTTTAAGATTAGATGAAGGCTTACTTGGGCAGGTTGGCGATTTGAGCCAGGAACGGGTTGGCCGTGGCGAACCACAGGGCAATACCGGTACCGATAATGAAAGCCGCGTCGATCAGACCGGCCAGCAGGAACATCTTGGTTTGCAGCTCGCCCATCAGTTCAGGCTGGCGCGCAGCTGCTTCGAGGTATTTGCTGCCCATGATGCCGATGCCGATACAGGCGCCAACTGCGCCGAGGCCGATGATGAGGCCGGCGGCCAGAGCGACAAAACTAATAACTTCCATGATGACTCCTTAGGACTAGGTTGCGAGAGAAAAAAGAAAAGGAAACGAAAACTTGGATCAGTGGTGATCGTGGGCCTGGCCGATATAAACCAGCGTCAGCATCATGAACACAAAGGCCTGCAGCGTGATGATCAGGATGTGGAAGATCGCCCAGGCGGTACCGGCGATGACGTGGCCGATGGCTAATGCAATGCCGGTCCCCAGCGAAACCGAAGCAATGGCGCCGCCCATCAGCGCAATTAGCATAAAAATCAGTTCGCCAGCGTACATATTGCCAAACAGTCGCATGCCATGCGATACCGTCTTGGCGACAAACTCGATAATCTGCATCAGGAAGTTGAAAGGGTAGAGCGCCCAGTGGTTGCCGAAGGGCGCGGTGAACAACTCGTGGATCCAGCCGCCAAAACCCTTGATCTTGACGTTGTAGACCAGGCAGGTCAGCAACACACCCAGCGACAGGCCCATGGTGACCGAGAGGTCGGCAGTGGGCACAACGCGCATGTAAGCATGGTGCGGATCAAGGCCGGCGGTGCCGTAGATCCCGGCCCAGATGACCGGCAGCAGATCCACCGGCAACAAATCCATGGCATTCATCAGGAAAATCCAGACAAACACGGTCAGTGCCAGCGGCGCGACCAGCTTGCGGCTCTCGGCATTATGAACAATGCCCTTGGCCTGTGAATCAACCATTTCAACAAGCAGCTCGACAGCCGCCTGGAAACGGCCAGGGACGCCGGAAGTGGCCTTGCGGGCCGCCTTCCAGAGGAGGAAACAGCCAAGGATGCCCAACACAATGCTGAAAAAAGCGGAATCCAGGTTGACAACAGTCAGATCAAAAGGGCCAACCAGCTCCTTATTGCGCCAATGCGTCAGATGGTGAATGATGTATTCACCGGCCGTCGGGCCCCCTTGTCCTGCAGCGTTCTCAGCAGCCATTTATTGCTCGCCTCAAAGTTTTTTATGCCTGGCCGCCAGAAACAGCGCGAACCAGGACACTTTCATTGTCACCACCAGGCCGACCAACATGATCGGCCAGCTCAGCATCGAAACCAGCCTTGGCGCCGCAAACAGCATTGCCAGCGTCAAGGCGACCTTGACCATTTCCCACAAAAAGAATCCGGCCACAGCCGTGCCCGGATTCATTGACCAAACCTTGCCAGTCAATCCGCGCGCAAAAAGCGCTGCAGGAATAACCACCGCCAGCGACCCATAAAGGGCAGACCAGCCAGCGCTTGACCTTCCGGTCAGCAGCCATGCCAGCAAGGCCACCAGAACCCCCGCCACAAACTGGCCTGCCAGTACGTGCCAGAGCGAGACTTGCGGGTGGCTTTTTCGAAACTGCTGCGCTTCTTCGCGCGTCAGCGTCTTGAAATCGTCCCGTTCCGTCTCATCTCCATCACCGGAGGCTCTCACCACCCGGTTAACCGCTGCATCTGTCATCTTGGTCACCACAAGTTACGCGGTCGGTACACAGCCGGTTATTAGCAAAGCCCTTGATTATACGTAGAAACCCGCCCACCCTCCAAATTCCCCTGCCGCTTGCTGTGGTGATCACTCAGACCGCGAGGCGAGTGCCCTGTAAGCGTCACTTGCAGGCGACAATTGCAGTATCCCGCGCGACACCCGGCGAAGCGGCGCGATATTCCTGCTTCGCTGGCGGCTTACTGTGCGCATATTTCCAAAGGACCTGCATGCCCGCCCTGATGAAATTCCTCCATATTGCCTCCGCCATCGTGTGGCTTGGCGGCATCAGCTTTATGCTGTTTGCGCTGCGTCCGGCCGCTACCGCGCAGCTGGCCCCGCCCCAACGCCTGCCACTGATCGCCGGCGTGTTGCAAAACTTCTTCAAATGGGTCTGGCTGTCCATAGTCCTGCTGCTGCTGACTGGTTTGGCCATGTTGATGGCCGTCGGCATGAAAAACGCGCCCGTCGGCTGGCACCTGATGCTCGGCATCGGCCTGGTGATGTTCGCGCTCTTCGGTCACCTCTTCTTCGGCCCGTTTCGCCGACTCAAACTCGCGGTGGCCGCGGCCGACTGGCCCGAAAGCGGCAAGCGCGTCGGGCAGATCGCGATGCTGGCCGGTCTGAACCTTGGCCTGGGTGCGCTGGCCATTGCGGCTGTCATCTTTCTGGCCTGATGCAAACCTGGACCTGTTACCAATGACCCCTGGCGACTTCCGGCCCCTGCCCTACAGACTGCCTAGTCCATGACGCAGCGCAAGCCCCCTCACACGCCCGCTGGAAACAAAAAACAGCCAGGCCACTGGAGTGATCGTTTCACCCAGGGCGTGAGCCGCGAAACGCTGGCCGCCCACCCGTGGCTCAAGCCGCTGGCGCACCACCTGCAGGAACCCGGCCTCTGGCATCTGCAACACGAGGCCGTGGCCCGCGGCGTCGCTATCGGCATGTTCTGGGCTTTTGCCCTGCCGGTGGCGCAAATCCTGGTGGCCGCTGTGCACTGTGTCTGGTGGCGCGGCAACATTCCAGTGGCTGCCGGCGCCACGCTGATCACTAACCCCTTCACCATTGGCTTCTGGCTCTGGTTGGCCTACAAGTTGGGCAGCCTGATACTGGGCGTTTCCCCACAGGAGGCGGCTGCCGGCGACGCGGTGCTGGATGCGGCCGCCGCCAGTGCCGGCTTTGATCCAATGGCCTGGCTGCAGCGTTTCGGCTGGCCGGCGGTGCTGGGCATGGCGATTTTTTCAGTGGGCGGCTCCGTTGGCGGCTACCTGCTGGTCAAGCTGTTCTGGCGCTGGCGCGTCTGGTTCAAGCGGCGCGTGCTGCGTCACGGCAAATAGAGGCTGCGCGACAATAGCCGCAGCACCTCCACGACCTTCCAAGATGACACCTTCACCCACCCTTTTGCCCGACACTCCCTGCTACCTCAACGGTGAAATCACCGCACTCAGGGACGCGAAGATCAGCGTCATGGACCGCGGTTTCATCTTCGGTGACGGTGTGTACGAAGTGGTCCCGGTGTACGGCGGCAAGCCTTTCCGGTTTGCCCAGCACATGGTGCGCCTGGACCGCAGCCTGGCCGAATTGCGCATCACCAACCCGATGGACCACGCGCAGTGGCATGCAATAGTGACCCAACTGGTAGGCGCCTACGCCCTGTCGCAGAACAGCACCCCCGAGACCATCGACCAGTTGGTCTATATCCAGATCACACGCGGCGTGGCGCTGCGCGACCACGTGATGCCGCCCGACCTGGCGCCCACGGTTTTTGTGATGGCCAGCACCATGAAGCCGCCGACACCGGAGCAGCGCGCGAACGGCGTGGCTTGCGTCACGGCTGACGACTTCCGCTGGAGCAAGGCGCATATCAAGTCCACCAGCTTGCTGGGGGCCGTGTTTGCGCGCCAGATCAGCGCCGACGCTGGCGCCCTGGAAACCGTGATGTTTCGGGGTGACTTTCTCAGCGAGGCCGCCGCCTCCAATGTCTGGGTTGTCAAAGGCGGCAAGGTGTTGGGCCCGCCCCGGGACAACCTGGTACTCGAGGGCATCCGTTACAGCCTGATCGAGGGCATCTGCCACGATGCGGGCATCCCCTTCGAGTTGCGCCGGGTCAGCCGCGAAGAAGTGCTGGCTGCCGACGAACTGCTGCTGTCCTCGGCCACCAAGGAAGTGCTGGCCATCACCACGCTGGACGGCCTGCCCGTCGGCAGCGGCAAGCCCGGCCCCGTCTACGCCCAGCTTCATGCCGCCTACCAGCGCGCCAAACAGGGCCCCACCGCATGAGCTTGCCCACCCCGCCCCCTGACATTCCGCGCCAGGAATCGCTGATCGAGTACCCCTCGCAGTTCCCCATCAAGGTGATGGGCGTGAAGGTCGACGGACTGGTGCACGCCATCAGCATGATCGCGCGCGAGTTCGACCCGGCCTTCGACGCTTCCACCATCGAGCTGCGCGAAAGCAAGGGGGGCAAGTACCTGGGCGTCACCGTCACGGTCACCGCCACCAGCCGCGAACAGCTTGACGAGCTGTACCGCACGCTGAGCACGCATCCGATGGTCAAGGTGGTGCTCTAAGCACGTAAGCGCCAACCCATGCAGGCAGATGTGGAGATCCGGCAACTCGGGCAGGTCGATTACCTGCCCACCTGGCAGGCCATGCACGCTTTCACCGCTGCACGCAGTCGCAGCTCCGAACTTTCAAGCCAAATCGACCTCCAGCCCCCGACAGACGGGCGTGACCAGCTATGGATTTGTGAGCATGCTCCGGTCTACACCCAGGGCCTGGCCGGCAAGCCTGACCACGTGCTGAATCCGGGCACCATCCCCGTGGTGCAGACGGACCGTGGCGGCCAGGTCACCTACCACGGTCCCGGGCAGGTGGTGGCTTACCCGCTGCTGGACCTCAAGCGCGCCGGTTACTACGTCAAGGAATATGTCTACCGCATCGAGGAGTCCGTGATCCGCACGCTGGCCCACTTCGGCGTGACCGGTCACCGCGTCGGCGGATCGCCCGGCATCTATGTCCGCCTGGACGAACCCGGCTCACACGCAGCGCTGACGGGCCCGCGCAACCCGCTGGACCCCTTTCGCGGCCTCGGCAAGATAGCCGCGCTGGGCATCAAGGTCAGCCGGCAGTACAGCTACCACGGCTTGGCACTGAATGTTGCGATGGACCTGGAACCCTTTTCCCGTATCAACCCCTGCGGCTACGCCGGGCTGCAAACCACAGACCTTTCTACAATCGGGGTATCGGCAAGCTGGCAGGAGGCGGCCGATGTTCTGAGCCAAAAGCTCGTGACCTATCTGGCGCCCTGAAACAACCCCAAGGCAAAACACCCATGAGCACCCCTGAAGTCGTCCGTGAAATCCAGAGCCAGGAAAACTACAACCCGCTGGCCAAGCAGAAGGCAGCGGCCAAGTTGTCGCGCATCCCGGTCAAGGTGGTGCAGGGCGAAGTACTGAAAAAGCCGGAATGGATTCGCGTCAAGGCCGGCAGCCCGAGCACGCGTTTTTACGAGATCAAGCAGATCCTGCGCGAGAACAAGCTCAACACCGTCTGCGAAGAAGCCTCCTGCCCGAACATCGGCGAATGTTTCGGCAAGGGTACGGCAACTTTCATGATCATGGGCGACAAGTGCACGCGCCGCTGCCCGTTTTGCGACGTCGGCCACGGCCGGCCCGACCCGCTGGATGTGAACGAGCCGCTGAACCTGGCCAAAACCATTGCCGCCCTCAAGCTCAAATACGTGGTCATCACCAGTGTGGACCGCGACGACCTGCGCGACGGCGGCAGCGGCCATTTTGTCGAATGTATTCGCAAGACGCGCGAGCTGTCACCCGGCACGACGATTGAAATCCTGGTGCCTGACTTCCGCGGCCGCGACGACCGCGCGCTCGACATCCTGAAAGCCGCGCCGCCCGACGTGATGAACCACAACCTGGAAACCGCGCCGCGCCTGTACAAGGAAGCGCGTCCCGGCTCAGACTACGCTTTCAGCCTCAACCTGCTTAAAAAATTCAAAGCGCTGCACCCCGATGTGCCGACCAAAAGCGGCATCATGGTCGGCCTGGGTGAAACGGATGAAGAGATCCTGCAAGTGATGCGCGACATGCGCGCGCACAACATCAACATGCTGACCATCGGCCAGTACCTCGCACCGTCAACCAGCCACCTGCCGGTGCGGCGTTACGTGCATCCGGACACCTTCAAGATGTTCGAAGCTGAAGCGTACAAGATGGGCTTTACCCACGCCGCTGTCGGCGCCATGGTGCGCAGCAGCTACCACGCCGACCAGCAGGCCCATGCCGCCGGCGTGTCCGACGCCGTCTGACATGGCCACGCCGCAGGGCTTGCTGTCGCTACGTCATTACGGCGCCTCGCACGGCAGCCACGCGCACGCGCATTTCCAGGTGTTGCTTGGCCTGGACGGCGTGCTGGAGCTGGAAGTCCAGGGCCGCAGCCAGCGCATCGCCGCTGGTCAGGGTTGCGTGATTGCCCCCGGCGAACGCCACGACTTCGAAGCCCGCAGCGGCAGCCGCTGCCTGGTCCTCGACACCGCACAAACCGTTTGGGCGAATTGCCCGGCCCAGCCCGCACACGCAGCGCAGGCCCTGGCACTGGCTCGGTACCTGACGCAGGCCCTGCAGCAAAAAAGCGGCTTGGCGCAGCACTACGGCCCGCTGCTGCTGCTTGATGCGTGGCGAGCAGCCAGCACCGCGCCCAAACGCTACGCACGGCCCATCGACTGGGACCAACTCGCCACATGGGTCGGCCACCACCTGCACCAGCCACTGACCGTGGCGCAACTGGCGCAGCAGGTTTTTCTGAGCCCTTCGCGTTTTGCCGAACGCTGCAGGTGCGAAACCGGGCTCAGCGCCATGCAGTGGCTGCGCAGCCAGCGGCTGGCACTCGCCCTTGAGTTACGTGACAGCGGCACGAGCGTGGTGAACACCGCGCTGCGCTGCGGCTACCAGTCGCCGTCGGCGCTGACGGCCGCACTGCGCCGCTTGTGGCCGCACTGAACACACCGACCGTTGGCTGGCGACGGTTCGCCCGCCTTGCGCGACGATGGCGCACGCGGCACGCGACTATGCTTGCGTCATGCCAGCCAATCTGTATGCCTTGGGGGCCATCGCCCTGTGGGCCAGCCTCGCCTCGCTGGGCGTGTCGCTGCGCCACGTCCCGCCCTTCCTGCTGACCGGCATTGCCCTGCTGGTCGGCAGCCTGCTCGCGCTACCCTTTGTGCTCAGGGACACCCGGCAATGGCGCATACCCGCCAGCACGCTGCTGCTCGGGGTTTACGGTCTGTTCGGGTTTCACTTCCTGCTGTTCGTCGCGCTGCGCCAAGCGCCCGCAGTGGAAGCCAATCTGGTCAACTATCTGTGGCCGCTGTTCATGGTGGTGCTGGCGCCGCTGTTCCTCAAAAACATGCGCTTGCGAGGCGCCCATGTGGCGGCCGGGATGCTGGGGTTTGCCGGTGCGGCTATCGCCATCCTCGGCGCGCGGGACGGCGCGGCAGGCGGAGGCTGGCACTGGGGCTACCTGCCGGCACTCGCCTCGGCCTTTATCTGGGCCAGTTATTCGCTACTGACACAACGTGTCGCCTCCTTCCCGACCGCCGCCATCGGCCTGTTCGGCCTGGTGTCGGGGGTGTTGTCTCTGCTGTGCCACTGGTGGCTGGAACCGACCACCGCTCTGACCGCCCGCGACTGGGCCCTGCTCGCGGTGATGGGCCTGGGGCCGCTGGGCGCGGCATTTTTCCTCTGGGACAAGGCGCTCAAGCTCGGTGATGCGCGGCAGATTGGCATCCTGAGTTACCTGACGCCGTTGTGTTCCACCGCCTTGTTGATGCTGGTGAGCGGGCGGTCCCTGAGCTGGAGCATTGCTCTGGCCGCAGCGATGATCATCGGGGCGGCGGTGTTGGGCACAAGAGCGAAATAGTTTCGCCCGCTCTTCGCCATCACGCTGCTGCTGCGATCGAAACAAACCGAAACACGCCGCAACCCCCACGACAACATCCAGGCGCCCTCGAGCGGCACGATACAAGCCTCACTCACTCATTCGCAAGGCGCACCATGAAACGTTTTATCAAAAGAACCCTGCTCGGCCTGTTCGGCGGGGCGCTGATCATCGGCAGTCTGGGTGCGTGTTCGCACCGCGGTCAGGGCTGGCAGTCGGGGGCCGAGGCTTCGCCAGAGTCGCGTGCGCGCATGGTCGAGAAAGTCGGTGCAAAGCTGGACCTGGACGCTGCGCAGAAACAAAAACTCACGGTGCTGGCCGACAAACTGCAGACCCAGCGCGCTGCCCTGCGCGGTGCGCAGGACCCGCGTGCTACGGTGCAGGGCCTGTTTGCCGGCAACAAGCTGGACCAGGCCGGTGCCAGCAAGCTGATCACCGAAAAAGCCGCGGCGCTGCAAGCCGGCAGTCCCGAGGTGATCGCCGCTGCCGCCGATTTCTTCGACAACCTGCGGCCCGAGCAACAACAAAAAGTGCGCGAGTTCATGCAGCGGGGCAGCCGCTGGGGCCACCGTGGCTAGGGCGATTGCTTTCGGCGCCGCGGGTGCGCGTGCGGTGCGTATCGCCACAGCGCGTGAGCGGGCCGCGCCTGCGCTGAACGCAGGCAGCGCAGGCGGTGGCGTGCGTACGTTGCTGCGCATGGAAGGCCTCGCCGTGCTGGCACTGGCGACGGCGGCGTATGCGCAGTTTGGCGCGGGCTGGGGCTGGTTCGCGCTGCTGTTCCTGCTGCCTGACCTGTCCTTCCTCGCTTACCTGGCCGGCCCACGCGTCGGGGCAGCGGCATACAACGCCGCACACTCCTACGTCCTGCCCGTGATGCTGCTGGCGATGGGCGTGCTGGGCACCGCGCCTGCGGTGCTGGCCGTCGCGCTGGTCTGGTTTGCACACATCGGTTTTGACCGGGCGCTGGGTTACGGTTTGAAGTACGCCTCCGGCTTTCGTCAGACTCACCTCGGGCCCATCGGCCGCGCCGACCCGTGGTGAGCGCGGCAAAGCTTCTTATGATGTCCGCATGCCCCGCATCCTGCTGATCGACGACGACGAACACCTGGCCGCGCCGCTGGCGGCCTACCTTGCGCGTTTCGGGCTGATGCTCGACAGCGCGCTGCGCCCCGGCCAGGGCTTGGCGATGCTGAAGGCCACGACTTACGACGCGGCCATTCTCGATGTGATGTTGCCGGAGATGGATGGTTTTGCCCTGTGCCGCGAAATCCGCAAGGGCAGCGACATTCCGATCGTGATGCTGACCGCACGCGGCGACGTGATGGACCGTGTGGTCGGGCTCGAACCTGGCGCCGACGACTACCTGCCCAAACCCTTCGAGCCGCGCGAACTGGTGGCGCGCCTGCAAACGATTTTGCGGCGCCAGCGCAGCGGGCCGGCCAGCGCCGCGAGTTCCATGGCCTGTCGATCGATCTTGAAACCCGCGAGGTGCGCCGCGCCGGCGAACTCATCGAGCTGACCGGCACCGAGTTTGAACTACTGGCGCTGCTGGCCGCCGAACCCGGCAAGGTGTTCAGCCGCGACGACATCCTGAACCACCTGCGGGGCCACGAGGCAGATCTCTACACGCGCGCGGTCGACATCGTGGTCAGCAGCCTGCGCAAAAAGCTCGAACCGCTGGACTGCGTCAAGACCTTGCGCAATGCCGGCTATGCGCTGGCGGTCGGCAAGGCGGCGCCGTGAAAGTCGCACCCACGCCGGCACCACGCCCATGGCGGCACCGCTGGCGGCATTCGCTGCGGCTGCGCCTGATCACTGTGTTTGTGCTGCTGGCGCTGGCCATGGGCGCGGTCTTCATGGGCGGCATGCAGCGCGCGCTCAGCGGCGGCTGGCGCGATGCGGCACGCCCCATCGTGACCGACTACATGGACCGGCTAGCGGCCGACATCGGCAACCCGCCCGACATCGCGCGGGCGCAGGCGCTGGTGGACCGCCTGCCAATTTCGGTGCGCATCAGCGGACCTGCCGTGAACTGGGACTCGCACGCGGACCGGCCGCGGCGTGGCTGGCTGGACGACAAAAACGAACGACTGGACCGGCACGAGCCGCACGGCGCGGACTGGCGCAGCCGCCGCACCGCAGACGGCCACCGCGTGACCTTTGGTCTTGGCACCCTGCCCTGGCAGCGCGAACCCGGCGGCATTGGCTGGATCACGCTGGCGCTGCTCCTGAGCCTGGTGCTGGCGGCCTATGCCTATGTGCGGCGCCTGCTGCGCCCCCTGGACGACATCCGCGAGGGGGCAGAACGTTTCGGCCGCGGCGCCTTCGACCAGCCGATCCCGCTGCGCCGTCGCGACGAACTGGGGGATCTGGCCCAGCGCATCAACACCATGGCGCATGACATTGAAGGCATGCTGGACGCCAAGCGCGGGCTGCTGCTGGCGCTGAGCCACGAGTTGCGTTCGCCGCTGACCCGCGCGCGACTCAATGCCGAGCTGTTGCCTGCCGCAGCGGATGCGCCGGGCGGTGCGGAACGTGCGGCACTGCTGCGCGATCTCGGCGAGATGCGCGACCTGATCAGCGATCTGCTGGAAAGCGAGCGCCTAGCCAGCCCGCATGCCGCGCTGCAGCGCGAGCCGGTGGACTTGGCCGCGCTGCTGCGCGAGACCGCAGGCGAGGTGGCCGGCGCAGATGCCGTCGAACTCGACATCGCGCCCGGCCTGCCGCTGCTGTCGCTGGACCGCACCCGCGTGCGCCTGCTGATCCGCAACTTGCTCGACAACGCGCTGCATTACAGCGCGGGCGCCGCGCGCCCGCCGCGCGTCAGCTTGCTGCCGCAGGGCGGTGGCGTGCTGCTCGACGTGCGTGATTTCGGTCCGGGGGTGGGCGAGGCCCAGCTGGCGCACCTGACCGAGCCGTTTTACCGCACCGACAGCGCCCGCCAGCGCGCCACCGGCGGCGTCGGCCTGGGCATGTATTTGTGCCGGCTGGTCGCGCAGGCGCACGGCACGCGGCTTGACCTGCGCCATGCGGCGCCTGGTCTGGGCGTCAGCGTGCTATGGAAATAATAGCTACCCTCGCTTGCTGTTAAAGGGCTGAGGGCCGATTTCATTGAAAATTGCAAAAGGGGCAGGGTGATGCCCGAAGCACGCGCTACGCCGCCGCAGCGGCTTTCTGCATCTCTTCGCGCAAGGCCTGCTGCTGGCCCAGATGCCGGCCCTGCCGCTCCGTCCGGGCCTTCTCTTCGGGCAGGCCCGACGCCCTCTGCGCCCCGGCCAGCAGCGTGGCCAGGCACTGGGGCCGCCCGCGCGCACCGCTGGCCTGGTAGTCCGCCATCAGCGCCGCCGCCACCTGCGCCGAATCCAGCGCGCGCACCTGCGTCAGGTGCGCAAACAACAGGTCCACCAGTTTTTCCAGCGCAAATTCATGGGTCTTGCCGGTGGTCTGCCAGAGCCAGTCACTGAACGCCAGGAAGTTGCCAAAGGCCGAACCGGGCGAGAGCAGCAGCGACAGGCCCTGCGAAAACCTCCCCGAATTGGCGACCATTTCCCAATAACGCGCAAAGCGCTTGATGCGCTGCATGGCGGCGAAGTCCACGGTGGAATTCTGCAGTATGGTGTAAGGCGTCTGTGGGTCATAGACCATGGCAAAACCAGCGGTGTGCCGCGTAATCGGCGTGCCGCGCAGGCGCTTGAGCACACCGAACTGGATTTCGTGCGGCGCCAAACCATGCAGCCGGTCAAAACCTTGGGCAAAACTTTCCAGCGTTTCGCCGGGCAGGCCGAAGATCAGGTCGGCATGCACATGCGCCCGGCTCTGCCCGACCAGCCAGCGCAGGTTGTCGGCGGTCTTGCCGTTGTCCTGTTGGCGCGAGATGCGTTGCTGCACCTCGGGGTTAAAGCTCTGGATGCCGACCTCAAACTGCAGCGCGCCGGCAGGAAACTGCGCAATCAGTTCCTTGAGCCGGTCCGGCAGGCTGTCGGGCACGACCTCGAAATGCACAAACACATCGGGCGCCTCGGCGATGCGGTCCAGAAAGAACTGCAGGATGCGCACCGAGTTGGCGATTTTCAGGTTGAAGGTGCGGTCCACAAACTTGAAGTTGCGCGCGCCACGGCGGTACAACGCGTCCATCTCGGCCATGAAGCCGTCCAGCTCGAAGGCCCAGGCGGTTTTATCTAGTGAACTCAGGCAAAACTCGCACTTGAACGGGCAGCCGCGTGAAGCCTCGACATACAGCAGGCGCTGCGCCAGGTCCTCCGCTGTGTATTCGTTGTAAGGCAGGGCCAGCTCGGCTAGCGGCGGCTGCTCGCCCGCGATCACCTTCATCAGTGGCTGCGGACCATCGAGCAACGCGAGGCACAATTTCGGAAAACTCACATCGCCCCAGCCGGTGACCACATGGTCGGCCAGCCGGCAGATCTCCTGCTGCTCCACCTCAAAGCTGACCTCGGGTCCGCCCAGCACAATGCTGATGTCGGGCCGCAGGGCTTTGAGCAGACGCACCAGTTGCGTGGTCTCAACCACATTCCAGATGTACACGCCCAGACCGATCACCTCGGGCTGCAAGGCCAGCAGGTCTTCCACCATACGCGTGGCGGGCTGGCCAATGACGAACTCGCGCAGCTGCGTCTGCGCGCGCAGGCCGGCGCCGCCGTGCCTGTCCATGTTGGCAAGCAGGCAGCGCAGGCCCAGCGAAGCGTGGATGTATTTGGCGTTGAGTGTGGCCAGCACGATGCGCGCACCGCTTCCCGGGGCAGGGGCGGCAGGCTGGTGCAGGGCGCGGTTCATGCCGGTATTATCAAACCATGACGCAAACCCTGTTCCGCGACGACGCTTACCTGCGCGAATGCACGGCCACAATCACAGCCATCAGCGAGCAGGGCCTGGTGCTGGACCGCACGGTGTTTTACCCGCTGGGCGGCGGTCAGGCCGGCGATGCCGGGGTGCTGGTGCTGGCCGACGGGCGCGAGGTCGTCATTGCCGATACCCGCAAAGGCAAAGACGACGAAGGCAAATTCACCGAGGCGATCTGCCACCTGCCCGCCCTGCCGGATCCAGCCACGTCGGTGCTGGCCTTCCTCATGAGTGCCGGCTTGAAAACCGGTGATGTCGTGACCGCCCGCGTAGACTGGGCGCGTCGCCACCGGCTTATGCGCTTTCACACCACCACCCACCTGCTGTGCCACCTGGTGCCGCAACTGGTCAACGGCTGCTCGATCACGCCCGACTATGCGCGGCTGGACTTCAGCATGACGGACCCGCTGGACAAAGACCTGCTGACAGCCGGCATTGCCCAACTGGTGGCCGCGGCACACCCGCTGATGGTCGGCAGCATCAGCGACGCCGAACTCGACGCCAACCCCGCGCTGGTCAAAAGCATGAGTGTGCAGCCACCGCGTGGCAGCGGCCAGGTGCGCACCATACGCATAGGTGGCCCGGGGCCGGAACAGATGATTGACTTGCAGCCCTGCGGCGGCACCCATGTGGCCAACACCGCCGAAATTGGGGCGGTGATCGTGACCAAAATCGAGAAAAAAAGCGCGACCACGCGGCGTGTGGTGCTGGGTTTTGCCGCCTGAGACGCCGCGCAGGTGCCCATCCCACGGCCCGGCCCCACAGGAACTAAAGGGGCAAGCCCCGCTCACACCATGATCATGTTTTTTCAACGCTTTTTGGCTGCTATTAGTTTAATAGCTGCTTGCGCCCTGCCGACGGGGGCTACAGCCCAATTCAGCCTTAAAAACCAGGCGTCGACCGGTGCTAGCGTGGTGACCGACCAGGTGCGCGCCGAATTGCTGGCCTGGGCGCCCGATGGCGTGCAAGCCGGCCAGCCGCTGTGGGTCGGCCTGCAGCTCGCGCACATCCCCGAGTGGCACACCTACTGGAAAAACTCCGGCGATTCCGGCCTTCCGACGCAGCTCGAATGGACACTGCCTGCAGGCATCACCGCCGGCGAGATCGCTTGGCCCACACCCAAAAAGATTCCCATAGGCAACCTCGCCAACTACGGCTACGAAGGCACGGTGCTGCTGCCGGTGCCGCTTACGGTGGCGCCCGGCTTCAGCGCCAGCCAGCTCGAGATCAAGCTCAAGGCGGCCTGGCTGGTCTGCAAAAAGGAATGCATTCCACAGGAAGGCGATTTTGTCCTGACAATTCCGGCCCGCAGTTCGACCGGTCTGAGCAGCAGCGCCTTTACTGCAGCCTTTGCCGCCAGCCCCAAAGCGCTGGAGGCTGCTGGCAGCAGAATTGACGTGCAGGCCCAGGCCATCAAGGTCTCGCTTGCGAGTCTCCCGGCCAGCCTGCAGGGCAAGACGCTGGATTTTTTCCCCGAGACCGGTGGCGTGATCGAACCGGGCGCCGCCTGGCAGCAGGCCTGGCAGGGCGCGGTCTGGACGGCGCAAGTGCCACTGTCCGCCCAGCGCTCGGAGAGCCCGAAGCGGATGCCAGTGGTGGTGGCTTCGGGTGACACCGCCTGGCGCATAGATACACCAGTGCAAGGCGCCTGGCCGGCCGTTGCCGCACCGGCCACGATGTCACCGGCGCTCGAAGCCGCCCTCAAGGCCAATGCTGCGCTTGGCGCGGCTCCTGCGGTCAGAAGCGATGCCCCACTGGGCCTGCTGGCAGCCTTGCTAGGCGCGCTGCTGGGCGGGCTGATCCTGAATCTGATGCCCTGCGTGTTCCCAGTGCTGGCGATCAAGGTGGTGGGTTTTGCGCAGCAGCACAAGCAGAAAGCGCGCTTGGCCGGCGGGCTGGCTTACACCGCAGGCGTGTTGCTGTCATTCATCGCACTGGGCGCGCTGCTGCTGGGCCTGCGCGCTGCGGGTGAGCAGCTCGGCTGGGGTTTCCAGCTGCAAAGCCCGGCGGTGGTTGCGGCGCTGGCCGCGCTGTTCACGCTGATCGGCCTGAATCTGGCGGGCTTGTTCGAGTTTGGCAGTTTTCTGCCCAGCCGCGTCGCCAGCTTTCAGGCCGGCAACCCGACGGCGAACTCGTTTCTTACAGGCGTGCTGGCGACGGCGATTGCCTCGCCCTGCACCGCGCCCTTCATGGGCGCTTCACTCGGCTTTGCCCTGGGTCTGCCGGCCTGGCAGGCGCTGGCGGTGTTTGCCGCCATCGGTCTGGGCATGGCTTTACCCTACCTGGCGGCCAGCGCCGTGCCCGCCGTCGCGCGCGCGCTACCGCGCCCCGGCCCGTGGATGGATACCTTCCGCCGATTGATGGCTTTCCCGATGTTTGCCACCGTGGCGTGGCTGGTCTGGGTGCTGGGCCAGCAAAGCGGCATCGACGGCGCCGGCGCCTTGCTGGCGCTGCTGGTGTTGATGGCGCTGGTGTTGTGGTCGCTGACCCTTCGGGGCCGGGCGCGGCTTGTGCTTGCTACGTTTTCAATAGCGCTTGGCGCAGCAGGGCTGTGGGCTATGGGCCAAAATGTCATCAGACCCCTGGACAGTGCGGCCGTGGCCGGCGCGCCCCTGGAACGCTGGCAGGCCTGGGAGCCGGGCCGGGTCGAGCAACTCACGGCTCAGGGCCAGAGTGTGTTTGTGGACTTCACCGCGGCCTGGTGCGTGACCTGCCAGTACAACAAGAAAACCACACTGTCCGACATCGCTGTGCTGGCCGACATCGACGCCAAAAAAGTGGTCTTGCTGCGCGCCGACTGGACCCGCCGCGACCCGGCGGTGACGGCAGCACTGGCGCAACTGGGCCGCAGCGGCGTCCCGGTGTATGTGATTTACAAGCCCGGCAGCGCGCCTGTGGTGCTGTCGGAGATTCTGTCGGTTGATGATGTACGGGCCGAACTGGCCAAACTGTGACGTCTTTTCTTCAAGGAGTGCTTACCATGTCGAATTCCCCGCTTCCCCTCGCCCTGAGCCGCCGCGCGTTTTCGGCGTCATTGCTCGCCGCGCCGTGGGCGTTGTCGCTCACCACCCCCGCTATTGCCGCCGCCAGCGTCGGCCAGGCGGCACCGGATTTTTCGGCCACCGACACATCGGGCCAGACCCGCAAGCTCAGTGACTACAAGGGCAAGCTGGTGGTGCTGGAGTGGACCAACCCGGGCTGCCCGTTTGTGCAAAAGCACTACAGCGGCAATATGCAGTCGCTGCAGAAGGAGTTTGGCAGCAAGGGGGTGGTCTGGCTGGCCATCAACTCGACCGAAACCGGCAGCGGCGACTACCTGACGCCGGCCAAACTCG
This sequence comes from Polaromonas sp., assembly GCF_013817205.1. Lineage (GTDB taxonomy): Bacteria > Pseudomonadota > Gammaproteobacteria > Burkholderiales > Burkholderiaceae_C > Polaromonas. The sequence continues at coordinate 6,887 of NZ_JACDDD010000030.1, read as the reverse complement.
CCAGCTGGCTGGGCGAGAAGCAGGCCGCACCCACCGCCACACTGATGGACGAGTCCGGCAAAATCGGCCAGCTCTACGGCGCCAGAACCACGCCGCACATGTACATCGTCAGCCCGCAGGGACAGCTGATTTACGCCGGCGGCATCGACAGCATTGCCTCGGCGCGGGTGGACGACATCAAAACCGCCACCAACTATGTGCGCCAGGGGCTCAATGAGGCGCTGGGCGGCAAGCCGCTCAGCATGGCGTCCAGTCGGGCCTACGGCTGCTCCATCAAGTACAAGGCCTGAGCGGTATGGACACTTTGGTACCGGCAGAGACCATGCCGCACATCCTGAACCATTGCCACACGATTGCAATCGTGGGGCTGTCGGACCAGCCACACCGCCCCAGCTTCGATGTGGCGCGTTACATGCAGGCGCAGGGTTACCGCATCATCCCCATCAACCCCAACGTCGCCCAGGTGCTGGGTGAAAAGGCCTATGCCTCGCTGACAGATGCCGCGAAACACGAGGTCATCGACCTGGTGAGCTGCTTTCGCAACAGCGCCGATATTCCACCCGTGGTGGACGAAGCCATCGCCATCGGTGCCAAAGCGATATGGATGCAGCTGGACATCTCTCATCCGGAGGCTGCCACGAAAGCGCAGGCGGCCGGCCTGCTGGTGGTGCAGGACCACTGCATCAAGATCGACCACCGCGTCCTGATGTCGCGCGGCCTGCTGAACACCGCTTGAGCCTGCAGGCCCCGATAGCTTGCGCCAGCAGGCTTCTTTGGGATAATTGCCGCATGCCCCCGCGCCGGCCCGTCCTTCACTTTTTTTTGCGTCCGTCCTGCGCTGTCTTGCCCCTGCTGCTGGCCGCTTGCTCGACGCAGGGGCCGGCTACGGTGCACCGTGGCGAGGCCCAGGTCGCACCGATGACGTCCGGCGAGATCGCGCAGTCGGACCTCAACCGCATGGCCACTTTGGGCATGCGCGACAACCTTGACAGCCTGTACCGCCTGCTCGACAAGCTGTACCGGCGCAACCCGGCCGAATGGCGCAAGACTGGCAGCGCCAGCCGCGAGGCCGCCATCCAGGGCGTGCGCAGCGCCATCGAAAACCGCACGCCCTGGCCCGAGCTGCAGGGCAAGCGTGATATTGCAGCGCTGTCGCTGGCGCTCAGCCCCGAGTTCCGCGGTGACCGGGTTGCCGCCTTTGTGGTTGCCAGCGCCGACATGCTGATCACCGCACACAACGGCAAAACGACTTTTTATCTGCTCGACGGCCTGGACGCGCAACACATCTACAACGCCGCGCGCAATGTCGAGTCCGCTGTCTGGCTGCTGGCGACGCGACGCAACGCAGCGGGCCAGCCGCTGCTGCTGGCCGATGAAATATCCGAGCGCGAGCGCAACCTGAGCTTCGAGCGCGAGTTCGGCAAAATCGTCGGCCGTCTCGACCTGCTGTCCGGGGTGTTGACCGAAAAATACCGGCGCGCCGTGATCACCTATGTGCAGAACCTCGCTGGCGCGTCTTTTCTGCAGTTCCTGCCGGTGAGGTAAAAGAGATGAGTTGTCTCAACTGAGGCGGCGACGGAGACAATACGCTTTTGCCATTTGTTCCCCCGGAAGCCGCCATGCCAGACAACTACCTGCCCGAGGTTCGCCATCAGTACGAGGCTCTGCCTTATCCGCCCTGTGATCCGCAGGACGACCATCACCGTCTGGCGCAGACATGGCTGGAAGACCTGCCCATGATCAACCACTACTGCTTTGCAGGAAAGCAATCCTTCAGGCAGGGATTCCGGGCACTGGTGGCGGGTGGCGGCACGGGCGATGCCAGCATTTTTCTGGCCGAGCAGTTGCGCGGGACCAATGCCCAGGTGGTGCATCTCGACATGAGCGCCGCCAGCATCGCGCTGGCCCAGGAACGCGCGCGCATCCGCAGCCTGACCAACATCAGCTGGGTCCACGACTCGCTGCTCAACCTTCCCGGGCTCGGGCTCGCGCCGTTTGACTACATCAACTGCAGCGGGGTACTGCATCACCTGGCCGACCCTGATCTGGGTTTGCGCGCCTTGCTTGGCGTACTCAGGACCGATGAGCAGCCCGGCAGCCTGGGGCTGATGGTGTATGCCAGTACCGGCCGCACCGGCGTGTACCAGATGCAGTCCCTGCTGCGCATGGTCAATGGCACCGAAACCGACGCCCAGCGAAAGATCAGCACTGCCCGCGCGCTGCTGGCCAGCCTGCCGCCCGGCAACTGGTTCCTGCGCGGCGAAGACCTGCACCACGATCACCGTATGGGCGATGCCGGTCTGTATGACCTGCTGCTGCATTCACAGGACCGGTCGTACTCCGTCGGCGAGCTGATCGACTGGCTGGGGGATGGCCCCGGGGGCCATGGCTTTCACCTGAGCTTCAGCGATGTGCAGCGCGGGCGGGCGCCGTATCAGCCGCACATGGTGCTGGGGCGCCAGCCCCCGCCGTTTATCGAGGCGTTGCGCAGGCTGCCGCAGCGGCAGCAATACGAAATGGCCGAACTGATGATCGGCGACATCATCACCCACTCGTTTTATGCCACCCGGCACGCTGGCACCATCGCGCCTTACGGTGACCCCGCCTACATCCCGTTTTTCTTTCACGAACCCCTGACAGGCGACGTGGCGGCGCAAGTGTTTGGCAGCAGCGGCGGCCAGCCCTTCAGGCTTTCTCACCAGCACTCCGGTGTGTCGTTGATGGTCAATCCGGGCCAATACGGCGCGCGCATCCTGCGGCTGATCGACGGCGAGCGGAGTTTTGGCGAAATTTTTGCGCAACTCCGCGCAGAGGACGCTGCCAGCGCTGTGATTGCCGACGATGCAACCTTGTTTGCTGATTTCAAGGACTGTTACGACACCCTGAATGCGCTGGAACGCCTGCTGCTCAAACACCCCCAGTCCCTGGCCTGACCGATTTTCGGCCGATGCGCGGTGCCAGGGGGAAGCGTCAACAAGGATTTTTTGCTGCTGGTCTCGACAAACCGCACGCTGGCGGCGTTCTGCAAGGGCCTCTATCGGGCGACCGACGGGATGCTGCACACCTGAGACAATCAGCCCATGTTTGCACCCCTCCAAAACGACACCTTTTTGCGCGCCTGCCTGCGCCAGGCCACCGACTACACCCCCGTCTGGCTGATGCGCCAGGCCGGGCGTTATCTGCCGGAGTACCGCGCCAGCCGCGCCAAGGCTGGCAGCTTCATGGGCCTGGCGACGTCGCCAGACTACGCCACCGAAGTCACGCTGCAGCCGCTGGAGCGTTACCCGCTGGACGCGGCCATCCTGTTTTCCGACATCCTGACCGTCCCGGACGCCATGGGACTGGGCCTGTCATTTGCGCAGGGCGAGGGGCCGCGTTTTGCGACCCCGGTGCGCGACGAAGCCGCCGTGGCCAAACTCGAAGTGCCCGACATGGAAGAGCTGCGTTACGTCTTCAACGCCGTCACCGCCATCCGCAAGGCACTGAACGGCCGGGTGCCACTGATCGGCTTTTCCGGCAGCCCCTGGACGCTGGCCTGCTACATGGTCGAAGGCGCCGGCTCCGACGACTACCGCCTGGTCAAGACCATGCTGTACCAGCGCCCTGACCTGATGCACACCATGCTGGCGATCAACGCCGACGCCGTCGCCGCCTACCTCAACGCCCAGATCGAGGCCGGCGCCCAGGCGGTGATGATTTTCGACAGCTGGGGCGGCGTGCTGGCCGACGCGGCCTTCCAGACCTTCAGCCTGGCCTACACCCAGCGCGTGCTGAGCCAGCTCAAACGCAGCCATGAGGGCGTGATCATTCCGCGCCTAGTGTTCACCAAGGGTGGCGGGCTGTGGCTGGAGCAGATGGCCGGACTCGACTGCGAGGTGTTGGGGCTGGACTGGACCGTGAACCTGGCCCAGGCGCGCGCGCGGGTCGGCGCCCGCATGGCGCTGCAGGGCAACTTGGACCCGAACGTGCTGTTTGCCCAGCCGGCACAGATCGAGAAGGAAGTGGCGGCCGTGCTGGACAGCTTTGGCCTGCCGCATGCGGATCTGAGCAGCAGCGGCCCCACCCATATCTTCAACCTCGGCCACGGCATCAGCCAGCACACCCCGCCGGAAAGCGTAGAAGTGCTGGTGCGTGCAGTGCATGCACACTCGCGAAGGATGCGCACCGGGACGCCGCATTAGGCCTTTGCGCCCCGCCCGTTAACACAAAACGGGGCGGTGGAGGCAAGACTTATTCACAAAATTGGTGCTGCGGTGCGACATGACCAGGGTCAAGAAGCTGGTTCCGCTATCAAACCCATAGCGCTGCTAAGTCCTTGATTTATATAGCTTCTTCAAATTGCTTTTTTTCCGGGCAATTTAAGCAAAGCCTTGATTTACAAGGCCCCGACGGGACCCAAGGCAATCTATCAACAAAGTTATCCACAGAAACTCTGGATCAGCTTCAAAGTAGTTTGAAATCAAGCACTTACAGCGTCTTCCGAAAATGTATCTGAGTACTTACGAATTTTTACGCTCTGACCAGCCGGCCCGACCATGAGCTGCTGGTTAGGCGTTGTTGTTGCTACCCCGGCCCACAGCAATGTGGCTGGTGCGCTGACCTACGCCTGCGAATCGCCTCTGGCACCGGGCACTCTGGTGCGCGTGCCCTTGGGCAAACGCGAGGTGTTGGGCGTGGTCTGGGAGGTCTTGCCAGACAGCGGTGATCTGCAGCCCGCACAAGCCCGCGCCGTGCTGGGCGCGCTGGATGGCCTAGCGCCGCTGTCAGAGACGTGGCGGCGGCTGGTGGCGTTTACCGCCAGTTATTACCAGCGCTCGATCGGCGAGGTGGCCCTGGCCGCGCTGCCACCGCAGCTGCGCGAACTGAGCACGGTGCAGCTCGCACGCCGGTTGAAACGCCCGCTGGCGGCTTTTCCGGACACCCCGGAAACCACTGATTTGATAGCACTCAGCCCAGAACAGGCAAGGGCTATCGCCGAATTTGATGCCGATACCCGGCCGGCGCTGCTGTTTGGCGCGACCGGCAGCGGAAAAACCGAGGTCTACCTGCGCGCCGCCGCCCGGGTGCTGGCGCAGGCCCCGACCGCCCAGGTGCTGGTGATGGTGCCCGAGATCAACCTGACGCCACAACTGCAGGCGCGTTTCGAGGAGCGTTTTGCCCACCTCGGCAAGGCCCAGGTGGTGGCGCTGCACAGCGGCCTGACACCGGCGCAGCGCCTGAAAAGCTGGCTGGCCGCCCACGCCGGCCAGGCCCGGCTGGTGCTGGGCACCCGCATGGCGATATTTGCCTCGCTGCCCAATTTGCGCCTGATCGTCGTCGATGAGGAGCACGACCCCAGTTACAAGCAGCAGGAAGGCGCGCGTTATTCGGCACGTGACTTGGCGGTTTACCGCGCGATGATCGAAAGCTCGCCGGGCCACGCGGCGGAAAGCGTGGAACATGCAGGCAAGCCGGCTGGGATTTGCCGCGTGCTTCTCGGTTCCGCCACACCCTCCCTGGAAAGCTGGCAAGCCACGGTCACAGGTCGCTATCAGCGCCTGACCATGGCCGAACGCATTGGCGCCAGCGACGGTTCCACCGCCGGGCCGCCCCAAGGTGGAACGGCCCCCTCGGGGGGCAGCGACGGACACGCAGTGCCGAGCGTGGGGGCTATCCACGGCAGCTTGCCCAAAGTGCGCCTGGTGGACATGAGCCACCAGCCCAAACGCTGCACGATTGCGCCGCCGCTGCTGGACGCCATTGCCCAGCGCATCGCGCGCGGCGAGCAGTCGCTGATTTTCCTGAACCGGCGCGGTTATGCGCCGGTGCTGGCCTGCCACGACTGCGGCTGGAAAAGCGAATGCCCGCACTGCAGCGCCTACCGCGTCTTCCACAAGCTGGACCGCACCCTGCGCTGCCACCACTGCGGCTTCACCGAGCGGGTGCCGCGCGCCTGCCCGTCTTGCGGCAACATCGACATCGCGCCTATCGGCAAAGGCACGGAAAGGCTGGAGGAACACATTGCCGAGTTGCTGGCAGGAGTGACGCGGCCGGACGGCAGCCCACTGCATAACTCGGTGAGGATTGCCCGCATCGACGCCGACACCACGCGTCTCAAGGGTGCGCTCGAGTCGCAGCTGGCCAGCGTGCACGCGCGCGAGGTCGATGTGCTGGTCGGCACGCAGATGATTGCCAAGGGCCACGACTTTCGCCACATTACGCTGGTCGCAGCCATCAATCCGGACGGCGCGCTGTTCTCCAGCGACTTCCGTGCGCCCGAGCGGCTGTTCGGCCTGTTGATGCAGGCGGCCGGCCGCGCCGGGCGCGATGCCGAACGCGGCGAAGCCAGCGAGATGTGGGTGCAGACCTTTCATCCGCAGCACCCGCTGTTTGCGGCTTTGAAAAAACACGACTACCCGGCCTTTGCCGCGCAGGAGCTGAAAGAACGCGAAGCCGCCGGCATGTCGCCCTTCGGCTTTTCAGCGCTGGTGCGCGCGGAAGCGCGGGATCAGGCAGTGGCCCAGGGCTTTCTCAACGCCGCCGCTGCCGCCGCGCAGGCGCAGCAACTGCCGGGCGGGGAAGCCGTCACACCCTACCCCGCTGTGCCCATGACGATACAGCGCGTGGCCAATATCGAACGCGCACAAATGCTGGTGGAAAGCCCGTCACGCGCGGCGTTGCAGCGTTTCCTCGCCGCCTGGCAGCCGCTGCTGCACCAGACACGGCAGGAAGCGGAGTTCAAGAGCCTGATCCGCTGGGCGATTGATGTGGACCCGCTGGCGATTTAAAGGACTAGGGAAGGTCTGCATAACCCCCGCCGCAGCGAGAGTTGCTAGTCAAGAGTTCACAACATGAAACCGGCACAGTGTTCGAGCCGGTTTTCTGGCGATGCTGGCCCGAGTCTGCGT
>NZ_JACDDD010000029.1 GCF_013817205.1 Polaromonas sp. | reverse complement strand
GCCCTATCGGATATATACCTCCGGCAGAAGCTGAGGCAAACTACTACCGGCAACTCGCCAGTCAAGCCTCCACGGTGGAGGCATGACTTAAACCAAACAGCCTCCATGAAACCCGGGGCGATTCAGTCTGACTCGTTCTCCCCAATCACTAAGGCTAGCAATACAGCTACTCAAATCACCCGCTTCAACAACCCCATCACCTGATCAAAGCGCTTGCCATAAGGCGGATAAAACAAATCCCCCCGCGCCCACTTCGACTGCACCAGCACCGGCTTTTGCTGCGTCAGGCGCAGGAAGCCGGCCTCGCCGTGGTAGCTGCCCCAACCGCTGTCGCCGACGCCGCCGAAAGGCAAATTTTCGTGAGCGATGTGCATCAGGGTGTCGTTGACGGTCACGCCACCGCTGACGGTGTTGGCCAGCACGTCGTCGCGTGATTCGGTGTCTGTACCAAACCAGTACAGCGCCAGCGGCCGTGGCCGGTCGTTGATGTGGCGGATGGCCTCGTCGAGCGAGCCATAGGCCAGCACCGGCAGGATGGGGCCGAATATTTCTTCGCTGAGCAATTTGGAATCGGCAGCGGTGTCGAACACCAGCACCGGCGCCATCTGGCGTGAGTCTGTGGCCGCAGCGCTGCCGGGGTTGACCACCTGCAGCCGCGCGCCGCCGGCTTCGGCCTGGGCCAGCAGTGCCTGCAGGCGCTCATGGTGGCGCGGGCTGATGATGGCGGCGTAGTCGGGGTTGCCGGCGATAGTGGGGAACAGTTTCGCCACCGCGCGTGCGAAGGCTTCGCCAAAAGCGGCTTCCTGGCCGCGGGGGAGCAACACGTAGTCGGGCGCGATACAGGTCTGTCCAGCGTTGAGCAGCTTGCCGTGCGCGATCTTGATGGCGGCGCTGTCGAGATCGCAGGACGCGTCGATGATGCAGGGCGACTTGCCACCGAGCTCCAGCGTGGTCGGCGTCAGGTTGGCGGCGGCGGCCTCGGCGACCTTGCGGCCCACGGCGGTGGAACCGGTAAAAAACAGGTGGTCAAACGGCAAGGCGGCAAAGGCGGCAGCGACCTCACCGTCGCCCTGCACCACGCAGACTTCGTCGGGCGCATACGCCTCGCCCAGCAGCTTTTCCAGCAGGGCCGAGGTGGCCGGCGTCAGCTCGCTGGGTTTGAGCATCACGCGGTTACCGGCGGCCAGCGCGGTGATGACCGGGCCGAGCGAGAGCTGGACCGGGTAGTTCCAGGGCGAGACCACACCGACCACGCCCAGCGGCTGGCGCTGCAAAAAAGCGCGTGCAGGCAACAGGTAGAGCGGCGTACTGACGCGCACCGGTTTCATCCATTTCGCGAGTTTTTTTAGCGTAGTCGACAGCAGTGAACGCAGCACAAAAAGGTCGGCAATTTCGGTGAGCTGCGGCGAACGCACGCCAAAGTCCTGCTGCACCGCCTGCGCCAGTGCCGCACCATGCGCGTCAAGCAGGCGCGCCATGCGCAGCAGGCGCTCGCGGCGCAAGTCCAGCGGCACATCGATCTGCGCGCGGCTGGCGCGGTGCTGGGCATCAAACAGGGTGCTTAGGGTGTTGGGGGTGGCGGTCATGCAGCCATGATAGGCTGCGGCCCTTGCCCGCAGTAGGGGCCTGACTCCAACGGTGCGAATGTGCAGATAATCGCGGCATGACATCTCCCCCCACCTCCACCCCCGCAAGCCAGCGGCTGGACACCGCGCTGGCGGCCATCACCGCTGCCGGCGACGAAGGCCGGCGCATCTTCACGAGGGTGTATGCCCACAGCGCCCGCGTGGCGGCACAGGCGTCTGAACGGCGTGCCGCTACCGGCACAGCCCTGGGCCCGCTGGACGGGCGCATCGTCTCGATCAAGGACTTGTTCGACGTGGCGGGTGAAGCCACCACGGCCGGATCGATTCTGCTACGCGATGCGCCACCGGCCGCGCAGGACGCGCTGGTGATCAGCCGCCTGCGCGCGGCAGGCGCCGTCATCATCGGCAAAACCAACATGACCGAATTCGCTTTCTCTGGCGTCGGCATCAACCCACACTACGGCACGCCCGGCAACGCGCTGGACCCCAGCCGCATTCCGGGCGGGTCTTCATCCGGCGCTGGCGTTTCGGTGGCGCGTGGCATGTGTGAAATCGCCATCGGCTCCGACACCGGGGGCTCGGTGCGCATCCCTTCGGCGCTCAACGGCCTGGTCGGTTTCAAGCCGACGCAGGCCCGGGTACCACGCGACGGCGCTTTTCCGCTCTCGTACACGCTGGACACGCTGGGGCCCCTGTGTCACAGCGTGTCCGATGCCTCGGCCGCAGACAGCGTGCTGGCCGGCAATCCCGATGAGCCACTACACGCCCGCCATGTGCCTGGTCTGCGGCTAGGCGTGCCGCGCGGCATATTGTTCAGCCAGGCCGATGACGAAGTGCTGACAGCGTTTGAACAGGCATTGAGCAAGCTCGGCGGTGTGGGCGCGTGTCTCAGCGACGAAAGCCTTGATGATTTGCTGGGCCAGCCCTTTCGTCTGCAGGAACGCGGCACCCTGGTGGCCGCCGAGGCGGCCTGGATCCATCACCAATGGGTGGACAGCCGGCCGGCCGAGTACGACCCCATCGTGCTCGGCCGCATACGCCGCGGCCAGACGCTGGACGCGGCCAGTTATGTCGGCATTCAGCAGGCACGCGCCGCGCTGCTGCCGGCGCTTGACGCCCGCATGGCGAAGCTCGATGCGCTGGTGCTGCCCACGGTGCCGCTGCTGGCGCCGTGCATCGCAGACGTGCAGGAAGAGGACGTCTTTCTGCGCACCAACGCGCTGCTGCTGCGCAACCCCTCGGTGTTCAACTTCTTTGATTTACCGGCGCTGTCCTTGCCGCTGCCGCGCCAGAACGGCCTGGCGGTGGGCCTGATGCTGGTCGGCAAACGCGGCGCCGACCGGGAACTGCTGGCGCTGGGCGCCGCAGTGGAAGCGCTGCTGGTCGGTTGAGGGTCAAATCAGCCTCCAACCCCCGACTGACGGGCGCAAGCAGCTATGAATTTGATAGTAAAATGGCGCGTATCAGGCCCACAAAGCCCGCATGGCCTGCGAAAAATCCGCCGCCAGCCGCTGCCATTCAGGGACCTGCCCGCTGCTGAGCACGCGCCGGCCTGCGACAAACACCTCGCTCAGGCGCGCGTCCGGGCTGGAGAACACCATGGCATCAAGCACATGATCGGCGGGCACGCCGAGCAGCGCCGGCGAGGCCATGTCCACCACCGCGAAGTCGGCGCGCTGGCCCACTGCCAGGCCGGCCAGCGGCAGCGAGGTCGCCCCCGACCCACCGGCCAGCGCGGCTGAAAAAAGCCTGTCCGCACTGGACGTACCGCCCAGCACACGCGCTGCGATGTTGCGCTGGCGCAGGCTCAGGCGCTGTGAATATTCCAGCAGGCGCAGCTCTTCCTGCCAGCTGCGCGTGACGTGGCTGTCGGAGCCTATCGACCAGCGGCCGCCCGCTGCGGCATACGCCGGCAAGTCGAACACGCCGTCGCCGAGGTTCGCCTCCGTGTTCGGGCAGATCACGATGGCTGCGCCGCTGCGCTGCACCCCCTGCAGTTCGTCCGCTGTGGACTGGGTCGCGTGCACCAAATTCCAGTGCGCGCCGACGGGCGCATGGGACAGCAGCCATTCGATGGGCCGCTGGCCGGTGGCGGCAACGCAGTCGTTCACCTCTTGCGTCTGTTCGGCGATGTGGGTGTGCACCGCCATGCCCCGCGCCCGCGCCGCCGCCGCTACTTCCTGCAGGGCCGCCGCGTTGACTGCGCGCAGCGAATGCAACGCCAGGCCAGTGTTGACGCGGCTATCACTCTGGGCCATCACCCCTTCGGCCAGACGCAGCACCGAATCAGGCGTCGAGGCAAAACGCCGCTGGTCCTCGCGCAGACCGGTCGCGTTAAAACCAGAGCGCATGTACAGCGTGGGCAGCAGTGTCAGACCCATGCCCGTGCGTTGCGCCGCACGCACCAGGGCCAGCGACATGGCCAGAGGGTCGGCATACGGCTTGCCGTCGGTGTGGTTGTGCAGGTAATGGAACTCGCAGACCTGGGTGTAACCGGCCTGCAGGAGCTCGGCATAAAGCAGTGCGGCGATTGCTTCAAGCTGTTCTGGCGTGATGCGCAAGGCGGCGCTGTACATGCGGTCGCGCCAGCTCCAAAAATCGTCTCCTCCGGCACTGGCACGCTCCGTGAGCCCGACGATGGCACGCTGGAAGGCGTGGCTGTGCGCATTGACAAGGCCTGGCAAGACAGGGCCGCTCAACCGCTCGGCATCTCGCAGCGCTTGAGGCGTGCCCTTCGCCTGGATGCGCAGCCAGTGGCCATCGGCCCCGACGGTCAGCAACACGTCCTGCGCCCAGGCGCCATTCACCCAGGCTTGCGGCGCGGCGTAGGTTTTCGATTCAGCGCGCATACAGCTTGCGGGCAGCGGCCAGGCTGACAGACACCATTTTGTTCAGCACCGGCTGGATCTTTTGCGCCAGGGTTTCGTCATACGCAAAAGGTGAAACTTCCTGCATGTACAGACTCTGGCATTTTTCGAGTTGCACCGCATGCACATGCTGCGCTGGCCGGCCATAGTGGCGAGTGATGTAGCCGCCCTTGAAGCGACCGTTGACGACGCTGCTCACACCCGGCACGCCGGCACAGCCGGCTGCGGCGGCATCGGTGATGCAGGCATGCGCCGCCGCACCATGGGCGGTGCCTATGTTCAGGTCAGGCAGGCGCCCCTCGAACAGCCAGGGAATTTCCGAGCGGATGCTGTGTGCGTCCCACAGCAGCACAAAGCCGTGCTCGGCCTTCAGGCGTGCCAGTTCTGCGGCCAGCGCCGCGTGGTAGGGCTGCCAGTACATCTCGCGGCGGCGCAGGCGCTCGGCCAGGTCGGGCGCCCTGCCCACCTTGTACAGCGCATCGCCGTTGAAAAAATGGGTGGGGCACAGTTCGGTGTTCGACGCGCCCGGGTACATGGGCGCGTCGTCGGGCGGGCGGTTCAGATCGATCACGTAACGCGAATAGCGCGGCGTGATCACGCTGGCGCCGAGTGCGGGCAAGAAATCGTACAGGCGCTGCAAATGCCAGTCGGTGTCCTCCAGACCCAGCGCGCGTGGGGCGTAGTCGACCTGCAGCTCAATCGGAATCTCGGTGCCGGTGTGCGGCATGCTGACCAGCAGTGGGACGTTGCCGCGTTCGAGGGTAAAACTCATACAGGCTCACCATTCAAAATAAGTCGAAGCCGCCCGGGCGCCGAGGGCTTAAAGCCCACGGGGAGCCCGGTGGCAACGAATAAAAAATCCGATCAGCTCCGGGACAGGACCGCACGCAGGAAATCACGGGTTCGGGTCTGCGCCGGGTTGGTGAAAATAATATCGGGTGGCCCGGCTTCGATCACCACACCGCCATCCATCACCACCACGACGTCGCCCACCTCGCGGGCAAAGTCCATTTCATGGGTCACGACCATCATCGTCATGCCCTCGCTCGCCAGCAGCTTCATGACCTGCAGCACCTCACCCACGAGTTCGGGGTCCAGCGCGGAAGTGGGCTCGTCAAACAGCATGACTTTGGGCTGCATAGCCAGCGCCCTGGCAATGGCCACCCGCTGCTTCTGCCCCCCGGACAGGCTGGCGGGCATGGCATGGGCTTTTTCGGCCAGCCCCACCTTCTCGAGCAGTGCCATGGCTTCGGACTGCGCCTGTTTCCTCGAAACACCGCGCACCTTGCGCGGACCGACGGTGATGTTGTCAATCACCGGCAGGTGGGGGAACAGGTTGAAGGACTGGAACACCATGCCAACATCCTCCCGCAAATGGTTGAGCGCCACCTCGCTCAGCATCTGACCGTCTTCGACCAGCGTGCTTCCGCAGATCTCGATCCGGCCCTTCTCGGGTGTTTCCAGCCCGTTGCAACAGCGCAAAAAAGTGCTTTTCCCCGACCCGCTGGGGCCGATCACCACCACCACCTGCGAGGGCTGGACATCGAAATCGATGCCTTTCAACACGGTGTGGTTGCCAAAAGACTTACGCAAGCCGCGTATGCTGACAATCGCCTGTTCAGTTTTCATTGCACCATGCCTCCCGCACGCAGCCGTTGTTCGATGTGGCGCAGCGCCAGCGTTGTCAGCCCGGTCAGAACAAAATACATCACGGCGATGGCCAGGTAAACCTCCAGCGAGCGGTAGGACACGCTGATGATTTTCTGTCCCTCATGCATCAGGTCGTGAATGGTCAGCAGAGACACCAGCGCAGAATTCTTGATCAACGCAATGAACTCGTTTCCCAGCGGGGGAATCATGCGCACCAGCGCCTGCGGCAGGATGATGCTGCGCATGGCCGTGCCATACGACATGCCCACGGACCGCGCAGCTTCCATCTGACCCCGGTCAATCGACTGAATGGCCCCACGCACAATTTCCGACACATAGGCGCCAGAGTAAATGCCCAGCCCGATCACGCCGCACAAAAAAGCCGGGAGCAAAATGCCGAACTGCGGCAAACCGAAAAACAAAATGAACAGTTGCACCAGCAAGGGCGTTCCCCGAATCGCGGCGACGTAGCTTGTGCACAGTGCATACACCACGCGTCTTTTCGGGTTGAGACGGCCTATCCCCACCAGCAACCCCATGACGCAGCCAAGCGCTAGGGACACTGCGGTAATTTCCACGGTGACCAGGCCACCCTGAAGCAGGTTGCGCCAGCCAGCCCACACGGGGGAGAAATCGAGTTCCATCTAATGCGCTCCGCGGTTAACAGTTTACTTGGTGGTGCCGCTAAACCACTTTTTGACGATCTGTGCATAGGTGCCATCGGCCTTGAGTTTGGCCAGTGCGCCGTTGACGGACCGGGTCAGCTCGGGGCTGTCCTTGCGCAGGGCCATGCCGTACTCTTCGGTCGTGATTTGTTGCTCCAACACGCGCTGTCCGCCGCGGGTTCGCACATACTGGAACGCTGCGGGCTTGCCGGTCACGGCCGCATCGGCCCGACCGATCTCAACCAGATTGAACATCTCCTGGTTTTTTTCAACCTCCACCAGTTGCACCTGCGGGTGGTTGGCTGCCAGGTAAGACACCGACTTGGTGCCGACCTGTACGGCCACTTTTTTGCCATTCAGGTCTGCCAGCGTCTTGATGGCGGTGTTGCCCTCCTTGACCATGGCCACCAGACCACCGGCGTAGTATGAGTCCGTGAAATCCACGACTTTCTTGCGGTCATCCGTTATGTAGATGGCTGACACCGCCATGTCAAAACGCTTGGAAATGAGCCCCGGAATCAGGCCCTTGAAATCGATATCGACCCATTCGACACGCTTGTTCAATACCTTGCCGATGGCTTCGACCAGCTCGATGTCGAAGCCGGTGCGCTTACCACCCTCGACGTACTCCATGGGCGGGAAGGTGGCATCGGTGCCGACGCGAAGAACGTCTTGCGCGTGTGCGCTCATGCCACCCAGGCCGAGGACGGCAAAGCAGGAAAGCAGGAATTGACGGCGAAAGTTCATGGGATTTTCTCCAAGGGTTAATGAATCAAGGTACTCAAACTTCGGGAAATGCGGGCGGCAGTCACCACCGTCATCTGAATCAGGGGGGAATGTTTGTCCAGGATGCGCACACTCGGTGCCATGAGCGTCAAGGCGCCGACGGCTTGTTGTCCCATGGCGAACAAGGGGGCACTGACGCCCCAGACACCGGCATCCACCTCCCCATGGCTGACGGCAAACCCGGCCTTGCGGATCGCGTCCAGTTCGGCCACCCGGCCGGCCTGCGGGAGCTCGGGTGTACCCGAAGCCGCGTCCCGGGCCGCCTCGGGCAGGTGCGCCAGCAGGCACTTCGCCGAAGCGCCTTTTTCCAGAGGGACACTGCGCCCTTTTTCGAAAGAACAGCGCAGGGCTTGCCGGCTCTCGACCATCTCGATGCAGATAGCCTGGCCGTTCACCGCCACAATGAGGCCCACACTTTCCTGGGATTGCTGCGCCAGCACCAGCATGTCCTGGCGCGCCTGCCGGGCCAGGTGGGAGGCCATGTCAAAACCCAGCGCCAGTTGAAGACTCAGCGGCCCGGGGGCGTAGCGTCCCTCCACTTCAAGAACAAAACCCCAGCGCTTGAGGGCATGAAGCTGGCGGTAAAGCGTGCTCTGGCTCAGGCCAGTCTTACGCACCAACTCCGTCGCGGTCAGTGGATGCCCCTGCTGCGCCAGCGTGGCAAGCACCACCAGGGCGCGATCAACCGCAGAAACAGCATGCGAATCAGGCAACATCGTTTCAGTATCAGGCGCTTGCCTGAACGCGTAAAACACTATTTCTCATTGACTGGGAATAGCCCTCTCTTTTTTGAATCTCGCAAAGCGCAACCCTGGCTTCATCGTCGAATCAGCAGGGCCCGCCGTCGGGATGGGGGACACCGCAACTATGCGGGAGCCGTCTTTGTGCTGCAGTACGTCGCAAAACTCATACCAGTTCACCCTCGATCACCGTCTGCAGGCGCGGATTCGCGCCGATGGCACAGGCCAGTTGCGCGGGATGGCCCACATCCCACAACACGAAGTCGGCGCGCATGCCGGGGGCAAGCACTCCGCGGTCAGACAGTCCCAGCGCTTTGGCGGCGTGGCGCGTCACGCCAGCCAATGCTTCCTCGGGTGTCAGGCGGAACAGCGTGCAGGCCATGTTGAGCATCAACAGCAGCGAGGTGCAGGGTGAGCTGCCGGGGTTGCAGTCCGTGGAAATTGCCATGACCACGCCGTGCTGGCGCAGCAGGGCCACTGGCGGCAGCTTTGTTTCGCGCAGAAAATAGAAGGCCCCGGGCAGGAGCACGGCCACGCTGCCGGCTTTCGCCATGGCGGCCGCGCCCTCTTCGCTGAGCCACTCGAGGTGGTCACAACTGAGTGCGCCGTACCGCGCCGCGAGCTGGGCGCCACTGCTGTCGCTGAGCTGTTCGGCATGCAGCTTGACCCGCAGGCCCAGCGCCTGCGCCGCCTGGAACACGCGCTCTGTCTGCGCCGTACTGAAAGCAATACGCTCACAAAACGCATCGACCGCATCGACCAAGCCTTCGGCATGCAGCAGCGGCAACATGCGGACCACCTCGTCCACATAGGCATCTTGCCGGCCGGTGTATTCGGGCGGCAACGCGTGGGCGCCCAGAAAAGTGGTGCGTACCTCCACCGGTTGAATGCGACCCAGTTCACGCGCCACGCGCAAGGCCTTGCGTTCATGCTCGAGTGCCAGGCCATAACCCGACTTGATTTCCAGCGTGGTCACGCCTTCAGCCAGCAAGGCCCGCAGGCGCTTAAGGCTCTGCGCACTGAGTTCCGCCTCGCTTGCCGCGCGTGTGGCTTTCACGGTCGAGGCGATACCGCCACCGGCGCGGGCGATGTCCTCATAACTTGCACCCTGCAGGCGCAGCTCGAACTCGTGGGCCCGATCACCGCCATACACCAGATGGGTGTGGCAGTCGATCAGACCCGGCGTGATCAAGGCACCACCGGTATCGTGTTCGTGCGTGACCCGCGCGGCCAGGTCGGCGGGCAACTCGTTGCGCGTACCGGCCCAAGTGATCTGCCCGGCCTCAACAGCCAGCGCAGCGTCCTTGATCAAGCCGTAAGGCGCGGCATGGCCGGCCTGCAGCGTAGCGATGTCGCAATGGGTCCAGACCTGCAGCGTCATCGGGCCATCTCCATCCACAGCGCCGTCGGCGCTTCAATGCGCACGGATGCACCGTCGGCGAGCGCGCGCCAGGCCAGCGTGTGCGGCGCCACAGTGACGAATTTCCTGTTCACCTGCACCCGCACCGGCTCGTCCCAGGCATAAACAGCCACGCGTGTACCGGGTTGCACCTTCACATCCAGCGCACCGAGAACGCGCACCATGCTTGACCGCGTGTGTCCCCGCTTGAGCATCAGGTTGAAGTCCTCGGTGGGACCATCAATCAGTTCGCAGGCGCAGTCCTGGTCACCGTCGAAGCGCAGCGGCGGCCCCTGCGCACTCATTTCGTGCGTCCCGCCTGCCAGCGTCAGACGCACGCCGGCGCCACCCAACACTGCGAACCAGCGCTCCACACCTTCGAAGCGCGAGAAGGGGCCATTCTTTTCGATCTGGGCCACAGAGATGCGCCAGTCCCAGTCCTGCGGTGTCGGCCAGGCGATCAGTTCGCGCGTCACACCGCCACCATTACGCCAGGGGGACGGTGCAACGTCTTCGAGGGGAATCATCTGCCAGCTCATGGGCTCACCTCCGCACTGTGGACTGTGTTCATGCCTGAAATTGTCCTGCAAAGCTGTAACGCGTGCCAGGGTAAACCAGGCGCGCCACGCTAGCCACATGGGCGCCACTGACAGTACGTCGCATCATGGCCAGGCAGGGTTCGCTGCGTTTGATTCCCAGTTGTTTTGCCTCTTGTGCGGTGGGCAGGCAAGCTTCAATCGAGTAGCTGGCTTCTGTCAACGGTGCATGTAACAGCAGGTGGTGGGTGGGCGTGGTCCGGGTGAAGTCGGTCTCCAGAAAGCCGGGCGCTGCCGCGGGGTTGACGTAGCGGTCTTCGTACTGAATAGGCACGCCGTTTTCCAGGTGCACCAGCAAGGTGTGAAAAATCCGCGCACCGGCGCGCAGGCCCAAGGTTTTGGCCAAGTCAGCGCTGGCTTTCTCGGCTTCTACCAACAGTACCCGGGTGGTGTGCACATGGCCGCGTTCGGCCACTTCTTCATGGATGTCGCGAATGGTCAGCCGGGACGAAATGCGGTGCAGCTCGGCCACCCGGGTGCCGGAGCCCTGCACCCGCGTCACCATGCCTTCGGCGGCCAGCTCGCGCAGCGCGCGGTTGACCGTCATGCGGCTGATGCCGAACTGCGTCATCAGCGCCGCCTCGCTGGGCACCGGGTCACCCGGTTTCCAGGTGCCGGCGCTGATCCGTGTCTTGATAAAGGCCTTGACCTGCTCGTACGCAGGAATAGGGGTTTTTGGCATAGACCGTAGATTACCCCAGTTGACACAAGTTGTATAGACAACTACGATTTGCCGGAATAAATAGTTTCCGGATCTCATTCCCGCTGGAGCACCGCCATGTCAGACCTTTCGCAAACCCCTTTTCTCGACAGCAAGGCCAGGCCGGTCCGTGCGCCGCGTGGCAACAGCCTCACCTGCGCCAACTGGCAGATTGAGGCGGCCTACCGCATGATTCAAAACAATCTCGACCCAGAGGTTGCCGAAAACCCCGACGAGCTGGTGGTGTACGGCGGCATCGGCAAGGCGGCGCGCAACTGGCCGGCGTTTGACGCCATTCTTGATTCGCTGCGCAAACTCAAGGCCGACGAAACCCTGCTGGTGCAGTCGGGCAAGCCGGTCGGCGTGTTTCGCACCCACCCTGGCGCGCCGCGCGTGCTGATTGCCAACTCCAATCTGGTGCCCAAGTGGGCCACCTGGGAGCACTTCAACGAGCTTGATCGCGCCGGGCTGATGATGTACGGCCAAATGACAGCTGGTAGCTGGATTTACATTGGCACACAAGGCATTGTCCAGGGCACCTACGAAACCTTTGTTGAAGCGGGTCGTCAGCATTTCAAAGGCGACCTGGCTGGCCGCTGGGTGCTGACCGCCGGTCTGGGCGGCATGGGCGGCGCGCAGCCACTGGCCGCCACCTTTGCCGGCGCCTGTTCGCTGAACATTGAGTGCCAGCAGTCCCGCATCGATTTTCGGCTGCGCACGCGTTACGTCGACAAGCAGGCTAAAGACCTCGACGAAGCGCTGGAGATGATCAAGCACCACACCAGCCGCAAGGAAGCCGTGTCCATTGCCCTGTGCGGTAATGCGGCCGAGATTGTTCCGGAGCTGGCACGCCGTGCCGCGGCCGGCGGCATGCGCCCCGACATGGTGACCGACCAGACGTCGGCGCACGACATCATCAACGGCTACCTGCCGGCGGGCTGGAGCGTGGCGCAATGGCAGGCCGCGCAGAAAGACCCGGCGCAACACGCCGCGCTCACGAAGGCTGCGGGCGAGTCCTGTGCCACGCACGTCAAGGCCATGCTGGCCTTCCACGCCATGGGCATTCCCACCGTGGACTACGGCAACAACCTGCGCCAAGTTGCCAAAGATTTTGGCGTGGCCAACGCGTTTGACTACCCCGGCTTTGTGCCGGCTTACATTCGCCCGCTGTTCTGTCGCGGCGTCGGCCCCTTCCGCTGGGTGGCGCTTTCCGGCGACCCAGAAGACATTCGCAAGACCGACGCGAAGATGAAAGAACTTTTCCCCGACAACAAACATCTGCACCGCTGGCTGGACATGGCGGAAGAACGCATCAGCTACCAGGGCCTGCCGGCGCGCATCTGCTGGATAGGCCTGGGTGAGCGCCACCTGGCGGGCCTGGCCTTTAACGAGATGGTTAAATGCGGGGAACTCAAAGCTCCGATCGTGATTGGCCGCGACCACCTGGACAGCGGCTCTGTGGCTTCGCCCAACCGCGAGACCGAAGCCATGAAGGACGGCAGCGACGCGGTGAGCGACTGGCCCTTACTCAACGCCCTGCTCAACACCGCCAGCGGTGCCACCTGGGTCAGCCTGCACCATGGCGGCGGCGTGGGCATGGGCTACTCGCAGCACTCCGGGGTGGTCATTGTTTGCGACGGAACACCCGAAGCAACGGACCGTATTGAACGCGTGTTGTTCAATGACCCGGCCACCGGCGTGATGCGCCATGCCGATGCGGGCTACGACATCGCCAAAACCAGCGCCCGTGAGAACGGCCTAAACCTGCCGATGATTGGCTGAACACGCTACCGTTCGGGCTGAGCCCGTCGAAGCCTGCCCCGAGCTTGCTGGACACCCTCAGACAGGCTCAGAGCGAACGGAGATTTGAAAAAACACCATGCCAAATAAAGAAACCCTCATCCCCGGCGAACTCAGCCTCGCCCAGTTACGCCGCCTCTGCGGTGTAGTGCCCGTGCCAGTGACGCTGGACAGCGCCTGCCGCACGGGCGTGCGCGCCAGCGCCGCACTGGTACACCAAGCGGCCAGCGGCGGTGCAGCGGTGTACGGGGTGAACACAGGCTTCGGCAAACTAGCCAACACGCGCATTGCAAAAAAAGACCTGGCCATCCTGCAGCTCAAGCTGCTGCGCTCGCACGCCGTCGGTGTCGGCGAGCCGCTGCCTGCACGTGTGGTTCACCTGATCCTGCTGCTCAAGGCGGCCAGCCTGGCTCGCGGCTACTCGGGTGTGCGTGAAGAGGTGATTGATGCGCTGCTCGATTTGCACAACAACGACATCTGCCCGGTGATTCCCTGCCAGGGCTCGGTCGGCGCTTCGGGCGACCTGGCGCCGCTGGCGCATTTGTGCCTGCCGCTGGTGGGTGAAGGTGAAGTTTTTTGCCGGGGTCAGCGGCTGCCGGCCGCGCAGGCACTGGCGCAGGCCGGTCTGCAGCCTCTTGAACTCTCGGCCAAGGAAGGACTGGCGCTGATCAATGGCACTCAGGTTTCGACCGCGCTGGCGCTGGATGCGCTGTTTGCCGCCGAGCGCCTGTTCGAGACCGCCGTGATCTCGGGCGCGTTGACGCTGGACGCCGCGCGCGGCAGCGACGGCCCGTTTGACCCGCGCATCCATGCGGTGCGCGGCCAGCCCGGGCAGATCGCCTGCGCCGCCGCCTACCGCGCCCTGACGGCGGGCAGTGAAATCCGCCGCTCGCACCTTGAAAATGATGACCGCGTGCAGGACCCGTACTGCCTGCGCTGCCAGCCCCAGGTGATGGGCGCCTGCCTGGACCAGATGCGTTACGCCGCACAGGTGCTGGTGATCGAAGCCAATGCCGTGACCGACAACCCGCTGGTGTTTGCCGCCGAGGGTAGCCTGCTCTCCGGTGGTAACTTCCATGCGGAACCCGTTGCACTGGTCTGCGACGCGCTGGCTGTGGCAATTGCCGAAATTGGCGCCATCACCGAGCGCCGTATCGCCATGCTGGTTGACACTGTGGTGTCGCGCCTGCCGCCTTTCCTCACGCCCGATGCCGGGCTCAACTCCGGCTTCATGATCGTGCACGTCACGGCCGCCGCGCTGGCGTCCGAGAACAAGTCGCTGGCGCACCCGGCCAGCGTGGACAGCCTGCCGACCTCGGCGAATCAGGAAGACCATGTGAGCATGGCCACCTTTGCAGCGCGCCGCTTGCAGCCCATGTTGCGCAATACCGCCTACATCGTCGGCATCGAATTACTGGCCGCAGCGCAAGGCATTGAGTTTTTACGCCCCCTCAGGAGTTCGGCCCCGCTAGAGCGTGTGTTGCGCCTGATACGCATCGTCTCGCCGGCCATGATGGAAGACCGCAGCCTGGCGCGCGACATGGAGGCGGTGCACCATCTGGTGGCGAGCGGGGACATGGCGGCAGCACTCGATGCCGCCATGCCTGAGTTGCACGCGCTGCGTCTCGCGAATTTCGCACCCCTTGCCCCCTATCTGGCATGAACACTGCATACCTTTCGATCACCCGTCCCTTCAACCGTCAACCCAAGGAGTTCCCATGAAGAAGCTGCTCACTTTCTCGCTCATCGCCGCGGCCTGCCTGTCTGCACATGCGCAGTTGCAGGAAACCAAAATCACCCTGGGCATGTCTGGCTGGACGGGCTTTGCCCCGCTGACCCTGGCCAAGGAAGCCGGCATCTTCAAGAGGAACGGACTGGATGTAACAATCAAGAAAATTCCGCAGAAAGATCGTCACCTCGCGATTGCATCCGGTGACGTTCAATGTGCCGCCACCACGGTGGAGACCTGGATCGTCTGGAACGCCAACGGCGTGGCCACCACGCAAATCTTCCAGCTCGACAAGAGCTACGGTGCCGATGGCATGGTGGTCAAACCCGGCATTATGAAAATCAGCGATCTCAAAGGTAAAACCGTTGCTGCCAGCGCACCGGGCACCGCACCCTGGTTCACGCTCGCCTGGATGCTCAAGAAAAACGGCCTGAGCCCCAAGGACGTGAAGATCGTCAACCTCGAGCCGCAAGCCGCCGCCAACGCGATGATTGCCGGCACCGACGGCATTGACGCCGCCATGACTTACGAACCTTACCTCGGCGCAGTGCGTGCCAAGCCTGAAGCCGGCAAGATCATCGCCACCACGCTCGACTACCCGATGATCATGGACACCGTGGGTTGCACACCCAAGTTCCTCACCGACAACCCGCGTGCTGCCAAGGCGCTGGCCGACAGCTATTTCGACGCGCTGGAAATGATTGCCAAAGAGCCGCAGAAAAGCTTTGAAATCATGGGCGCGGATGTCAAACAACCCGCCGACAAGTTTGAAGCCAGCCAGAAATACCTGCGCTGGCAAGACCGCGCAGCCAACCTGAAGTTCTTTGCTGGC
This sequence comes from Polaromonas sp., assembly GCF_013817205.1. Lineage (GTDB taxonomy): Bacteria > Pseudomonadota > Gammaproteobacteria > Burkholderiales > Burkholderiaceae_C > Polaromonas. The sequence goes on along the minus strand of NZ_JACDDD010000029.1, from coordinate 25,371 downwards.
GAACACGCCGCCTTCAGCAAGGAAGCCGCCGAGCTGCTGCTCGAAGCCGGCGTTATCAAAGCCCTGCCGGACATGAGCAAGCTGGCCGACACACGTTTTATCAAGTGAACAACTTGTCATTGCGAGCCCGAACCAGAGGTCTCCTCTGGATCCGCCGCAATCCCTGCCTGGGTGCCTGATTGCAGGTACTCAGGCAGGGATCCCGGAGAGTCCGGGATGACAAGCCCAAATACACACAAACGATGCGCCCCCTCCAACCTGTCGCCCCCGCCACCCGCATTGCGCTGGGCATTTCTTTCTTCGTCCTGTTCTTCGCGGTGTGGGCCTTCGCCACCTTCGGCGGCTACGTCTCCAAGACCTTTCTGGCCGACCCAGTGACCATGGTGCGTTCTGGCTACGACCTGCTCGCGAACCAGGGCTTCATCAAAGACATCGGCATGACGGTGTGGCGCGTGCTGGGCGGCTTTCTCATCGCCGCCGTGCTGGCTGTGCCACTGGGTGTGTTGATGGGCGCCTACAAACCGATTGAGGCATTCTTCGAGCCCTTCGTCAGTTTTGCGCGTTACTTGCCGGCCTCGGCTTTTATTCCGTTGCTGATCCTTTGGGCCGGGATTGGTGAAGCGCAGAAGCTGGCGGTCATTTTTATCGGCTCGTTTTTTCAGCTGGTGCTGATGATGGCCGTGAGCGTGGGCAACACGCGGCGCGACCTGGTAGAAGCCGCCTACACGCTGGGCGCGGGCGACCGCGGCATCGTCACGCGGGTGTTGCTGCCCAGCAGCGCACCCGAGACTGCCGAAACCCTGCGCATGGTGCTGGGCTGGGCCTGGACCTACGTGATCGTCGCCGAGCTGATAGGCGCGTCCAGCGGCATCGGCCATATGATCACCGACAGCCAGGCTTTACTGGCCACGGATCAGATCATCTTCGGGATTATTGTGATTGGTGTGATTGGGCTAGTCACCGACTTTGCCTTCAAAGCCCTGAACCGAAAACTTTTTCCTTGGGCAAGATTGTGAGCCCCCACGCCTGCCACTTCGTGTGCTGCGCTGCTCCCCGCGGGGGCGCTGCGCCTGCGGCCCGGCAAAGCCGATTCCGCGGCCCCTGCTTGAAAAGAGAGCTTCCGGGCTCCTCCCACTGCATTGCGTATCCATGAATATCCTCGAAATCTCCCAGGTCTCTAAAACTTTCGCCGGCGCCAACGGCGGCACGGTCGCGCTGCAGGCCACCGACTTAAGCGTGGCTGAAAACGACTTCATCACCATCCTTGGGCCTTCGGGCTGCGGCAAAAGCACGCTGCTGCGCATGGTCGCGGGGCTGGACATACCCAGCACCGGCAGCATCACGCTGGACGGCAAACCGGTCACCGGCCCCGGTGCCGACCGCGGCATGGTGTTCCAGAGCTACACTCTGTTTCCCTGGTTGAGCATCCTCGAGAACGTCTGCTTTGGCCTGCGTGAAAAAGGCCTGCCGATCGCTGAGCAGCATGCGATTGCGCAGCCCTTCATCCAGAAAGTCGGCCTGACGGGTTTTGAGAACCACTTTCCCAAGCAGCTCTCGGGCGGCATGCAGCAGCGCACGGCCCTGGCCCGCGCGCTGGCCAACGATCCACGCATGCTACTAATGGACGAGCCTTTCGGGGCGCTGGACCACCAGACGCGCGAGCTGATGCAGGAACTGCTGCAGGGCATCTGGGAGGCCGAGCGAAAAACCGTGCTGTTCGTGACCCACGACATCGACGAGGCCATTTACATGGGCAACCGCGTGGTGGTAATGAGTGCGCGACCCGGCCGTATCAAGTGCGACCTGAAGGTAGACATCGCCCACCCGCGCCACTACTCGGTCAAGACCACGCCGGTGTTCATGGAGCTGAAGGCGACGCTGACCGAAGAGATACGCATCGAGGTGCAACGCGCTGCCGGGTTGATCCCGGCTGCAGCCTGACTTCAAGCCAAATCGGGCCTCAGCCCTCGTCCGACAAGCGCAAGCAGCTATTATTTTGATAGCACTTTAGTAGCGGTGCCGTCAATACAAGGTGGCGCGCTGGCGGGCCGGTAGCTCGCGGTCGTAGGTTTCACCGTCCACCGCCGCATTGGTTAGCGCTTGCAGGATGGCGCCGGGGCTGGGCACTTTGGTCCGCGCGTCCGGCGCCGGCGGCTGCCACAGGCCGGAGCGCTGGATGGCGCGGGCGCACTGGAAAAACACCGATTCGACACGGCTCACCACCACGCATTTGGGCAACTGGCCCTGCACGGTAAACCGCGCGAGCACATCCGGCGCCGTCGTGATGCTGGCCCTGCCATTGACCCTCAGGGTCTCACCCACCCCCGGAATCAGGAACAGCAGCGCCACGCGCGGGTCGTGCAGGATGTTGCGCAGGCTGTCCACGCGGTTGTTGCCGCGACGCTCTGGCAGCAGCAAGGTGTGCTCCTCCTGAACCTGCACAAAACCCGGCGCATCCCCCCGCGGCGAGGCATCGAGCCCATCCGGGCCGGTGGTGGCCAGCATGGCAAACGGCGAGGCTTCGATCATGGCCCGGTAGTGCGGATGGACAAACGCCGTTTCCTTGCGGATGGACGCCTCGCCGACTGCGCCAAATAGCGATTCGAGTTGTTCTACGCTGCGGATGGTGTGGGGGTCAGCGGCGATGGTCATGGCAGGGTCCCGGTGTTTCGCCCGATTATCCGTGATCCAGCTCCGGCCCCAAGCGCCAAAGGCTTGCCGCCGTCCTGCCAATACCCCTGTGGCAGGTCCGGGCTAGCGCGGACAGGCAGCACTCTGCGACCTGCAGCCAACACAATGCTGACACCATGAGCAATCTCTCCGCCTTCCCCATCACCCGAAAATGGCCTGCCACGCACCCGGAGCGCATCCAGCTTTATTCGCTCCCCACGCCCAATGGCGTCAAGGTGTCCATCATGCTGGAGGAAACCGGCCTGCCCTACGAAGCGCATCTGGTGGACTTCGCAACGAATGACCAGTTGACGCCGGAATTCATTTCGCTCAGCGCCAACAACAAGATCCCGGCCATCCTCGACCCTGCGGGCCCCGGCGGCAAGCCGCTGGGTCTGTTCGAGTCTGGCGCCATCCTGATCTACCTGGCCGAAAAGACCGGGAAATTCCTGCCGCCGGACGCCGCAGGCCGTTACGAAACCTTGCAGTGGCTGATGTTCCAGATGGGCGGTATCGGCCCGATGTTCGGCCAGCTCGGCTTTTTCCACAAGTTCGCCGGCAAGGATTACGAGGACAAACGCCCCCGCGACCGCTACGTTGCGGAATCGAAACGTCTGCTGAGTGTGCTGGACAAACGCCTCGAAGGCCGCAACTGGATCATGGGCGACGACTACACCATCGCCGACATCGCCACCTTCGGCTGGGTGCGCAACCTGATCGGGTTTTACGAGGCCGGCGAGCTGGTTGATTTCGACAGCTTTGGCAACGTCAAACGCGTGCTGGAAGCTTTTGTGGCCCGTCCCGCGGTGATCAGGGGCCTGGCCATACCGGCACGCAGCTAGGCAGCGCCCCCCCCCCGGGCCCGCACTCCCGGCCGCGATCCGCAAATCGACACTCGGCCGCTCCGCAGGGTGTATAAACAGGGCCCCCGGTCCTGCGCGCCGCATGTGTCAGCAGCGCAGGACTATCTGACACACCTCAAGGAACATCCAGCATGGGCGCGCAGTGGAAAGCAAAAGGCAAAGAGCTCGCAGCAAATGCCAAGGGCAGGGTCTTCGGCAAACTGGCCAAGGAAATCATGGTCGCTGCACGCAGCGGCGCTGACCCGGCGCTCAATGCGCGGCTGCGGCTGGTGGTCGAGCAGGCCCGCAAGGTGTCCATGCCCAAGGACACGCTGGAGCGTGCCATCAAGAAGGGTGCGGGCCTGACCGGCGACGCCGTCCATTTCGAACATGTGATCTACGAAGGTTTTGCGCCGCACCGTGTGCCGGTCATGGTCGAATGCCTGACCGACAACCTGAACCGCACCGCGCCGGAAATGCGGGTCTTGTTCCGCAAGGGGCAGCTCGGCACCTCGGGCTCAGTTGCCTGGGATTTTGACCACGTGGGCATGATTGAAGCCGAGCCCACTGCCGCAGGGGTGGATCCGGAAGTCGCCGCCATCGAAGCCGGCGCCCAGGACTTCGAGGCTGGTGAAGACGAAGGCACGACGCTGTTCCTTAGCGACGCCACCGACTTGGACATCGTCAGCCGGGCACTGCCGGCCCAGGGTTTCACCGTGCTGTCCGCCAAACTCGGCTACAAGCCGAAAAACCCGGTGGATCCGGCAACGCTGAGCGCCGCCGAACTTGAGGAGGTCGAAGCCTTCCTCGCCGCCATCGACGCCAACGACGATGTACAGACCATTTATGCCGGACTCGGCGCCTGACCCGATTCAACCTCACACACCAGCAGCATGACCGACGCCACCACGCCCCCGTCCCTTCCTCCCCTGCCCGACCATCTGTCCGCAGACCCACGCAGCCCGCACCATGTCCCCGCCGTGTTCGAGCACGACATTGGCATCCGGTTCAACGACAAGGAGCGCAGCGACGTCGAGGAATACTGCATCAGCGAGCGCTGGATCAAGGTGCCCGCGGGCAAGGCGCTGGACCGCAAGGGCCAGCCGCTGATGATCAAGCTCAAGGGCAAGGTCGAGGCCTTCTACAAATAGGCGGGCAGACTCCCTCTGGTACTTTTTTTCGCACTGCAAGCGGCCTTCCCATGAAACCAGAAGAAGGCCTCACGAGGCCGGTTCATTCCGGTTCATGCCTGTGCGGACAGGTCAGGTATGAGCTCACGTCCGACATCAAATCCACATCGCACTGCCATTGCTCGATGTGCCGCAAGGCCCATGGGGCGGCGTTTGCCACCTATGCCAGTGTGCTGAAAGAAGCACACAGCTTCACTGGGGGCAGCCAGCTGCTTGCCAGCTACGCCTCGTCGACCGAGGTCACGAGGACGTTTTGTTCGGTCTGCGGCTCGCCCATGCTCTGGCACAGCAAGGGAGAGTTTGCGGACTGGGTGTCATTTCCCCTGGCGACGCTGGACACGCCTTACACACCGCCCAAACAAAGACACATCCACCTGGCCTCCAGGGCGCCCTGGTTCCAGATCGAGCACGGCTGGCCGCAGTCGGACGCGTACTGACGGGTCAGCGCGGTTGAGAACAAAAAAGGCCCACAACCCTTGACTGGCGGGCGTGAGCAGCTATCAAAAGCAGAGCGACCGGAAGGCGAAGCCTCAGTCCGCAGCGACGGCCGCACCCACAATGGCGTGGCGTGCCAGCGAAGCGGCCACAAACCCGCTACGCTTCATGCGGGCGACAAAGTCATCAATGAAGGCAGCGGCTGCAGCGCTGCGGCCCCTGGGCATGGCCATGGCCTGGTTGATCACCATGAAGCGCTCACCCAGCAGGCGCACGCCGCCGACACGACGGGCGTCAGCTTCCAGTCCCTGCTTCACACCCGACGCCACCTCAAGTCCGTCTTTCAGCATGGCATCAACCACGGCTTCGGAGGTCGGCACCTGCACCAGCTCGGCATGGCGGATGTTGCGCGTCAGGTAAAGACCGTAGGCGCTGCCCGCACCCATCACGATGCGTGTGCCGGCGCGGTCCACGTCGGCATTGGTCTGAATCGGTGAACTTTCGGGGACGAGGTAGTAGCCCTCGATCTGCACATAAGCCGGCGTGAAATGTGTGGTCTCCGCGCGCAGCGGGTCAATCGCCATGAAGCCGATGTCGGCCTCGCCGCTGGCCAGCGCGGCCACCGATTTGGCAGCGTTGTCAAACTGCAAGAAGTCCACCTCCACACCCAGCTCGCGTGCGAACTCGCGCGACAGGTCGATGGTGACGCCGGCCGGCTTTTCCGCAGCGGTGTGGCTGTGCGCGAGCACCGGGTTGCCCATGTTCAGCGAAGCGCGCAGCTTGCCGGTGGGCGCAAATTCCGTGGCCAGATCAGTCATCGAGAAATCCTCCTTTGTAAAAGCTCCAGGCGTTGCCGTGGTACAGACAAATCAGATAAAAATGCGGTCGGCGCAATTGTGCTTGCCGGGGAAAACTTCCCGGTGGGCTTTGGGCAACAGGCGGTCAAGCTGCATGTCGGACAGTTCATCGAATTCTTCGAGACTTATGGATTGAGAGACCCGCAGTTCGCGCTCCAAAGCCGTCGGCGAAGTCTGGCGTTTCAGCGCCTGCAGCACGGCAGCCAAACGGTGGGGCGACTTGCGGTGATGCGGGCCCGGGCCGGTGGTCGAAACAGGCTTCATGGGTGCAAATCGGGGTGGTCATGGTGCTCGCCGTGTTTGCATGTGCATGATAGCGAACCCACCTCCGGCCCAGAAGAAGTGGACTTTTTTACAGATGGCTAAAACACCGTTCAGTCCGGCGCCACCTCGAACCTGAACACGCCGGGGTCACGGATCGGGTCCACATCGACCGGGATCACACTCTTGGGCGGGAAGCGGCCTTCAAGCAGCAGCTTGCTCAAGGGGTTCTCGATGCGCTGCTGGATCGCACGTTTCAGTGGCCTGGCACCGAACACCGGATCGAAACCGACCTTGGCGAGTTCGGCAATCGCCGCTTCCGACACTTCCATGTTCAGATCCATCTTTTGCAGACGCGTTATCAGCGTGCGCAGCTGGATGCGTGCAATCGACTCGATGTTCTTCGCGTCGAGCGAATGGAAGACCACGGTCTCGTCGATGCGGTTCAGGAACTCGGGGCGGAAGTAGTTCTTCAGCTCGCCCTCCACCGCCTCCTTGACGTCTTCATACGGTTGGCCAACCATGGTCTGGATGATGGGTGAGCCGATGTTGCTGGTCATCACGATCACGGTGTTTTTGAAGTCCACGGTGCGGCCCTGGCCGTCGGTCAGGCGGCCGTCGTCCAGCACCTGCAGCAACACGTTGAACACGTCGGGGTGGGCTTTTTCCACCTCGTCGAGCAGCAGCACGCTGTAGGGCTTGCGCCGCACGGCTTCGGTCAGGTAGCCGCCCTCCTCGTAACCCACATAACCCGGAGGCGCACCGATCAGGCGGGCCACCGAATGTTTCTCCATGAACTCGCTCATGTCAACGCGGATCAAGTGGTCTTCGCTGTCGAACAAAAAACCGGCCAGCGCCTTGCAGAGTTCGGTCTTGCCGACGCCGGTCGGGCCGAGGAACAGGAAAGAACCTGTGGGACGGTTCGGATCACTCAGACCCGAACGAGAGCGACGAATCGCGTTGGCGACTGCGCCTATGGCTTCGTCCTGGCCGACCACACGCTCGTGCAGCTTGCCTTCCATTAGCAGCAGCTTGTCGCGCTCGCCCTGCATGAGTTTGCTGACCGGAATGCCGGTGGAACGGGCCACGACTTCGGCGATCTCTTCAGCGCCCACCTGGGTGCGCAGCAGCTTGGGTGCTGCGTTGGCATGCGGGGCGGCTTCGCTGTCCTGCGCTTCTTTCAGGCGTTTTTCAAGGTCAGGCAGCTTGCCGTATTGCAGCTCTGCCACTTTGTTGAAGTCACCTTTGCGGGTGAACTCGTCAATCTGGAATTTGATTCGGTCGATTTCCTCCATCACGTCTTTGGAGCCAAGCGCCTGCGCTTTTTCGGCCTGCCAGATTTCGTCGAGGTCGGAAATTTCCTTTTGCAGTCTGGTGATTTCTTCTTCGATCAGACCGAAGCGTTTTTGTGATGACTCGTCTTTTTCGCGCCGCACGGCTTCGCGCTCAATTTGCAGTTGAATCAGCCTGCGGTCCAGCTTGTCCATCACCTCGGGCTTGGAGTCGCGCTCGATGCTGATCTTGCTGGCGGCCTCGTCAATCAGGTCAATCGCCTTGTCGGGCAAGAAGCGGTCGGTGATGTAGCGGTGGCTGAGTTCAGCCGCGGCCACGATGGCCGGGTCGGTGATCTGCACGCCGTGGTGCAGCTCGTACTTTTCTTTTAAGCCGCGCAGGATGGCAATAGTGGCCTCTACCGATGGCTCGCCCACCAAAATTTTCTGGAAGCGGCGCTCGAGCGCAGCGTCTTTCTCGATGTACTTGCGGTACTCGTCGAGAGTGGTGGCGCCCACGCAGTGCAGTTCGCCCCGCGCCAGCGCGGGCTTGAGCATGTTGCCCGCGTCCATCGCGCCTTCGGCCTTGCCGGCGCCCACCATGGTGTGCAGCTCGTCGATAAAGACGATGGTCTGACCTTCGTCCTTGGCCAGTTCCTTCAGCACGGTTTTCAGGCGCTCCTCGAACTCGCCACGAAACTTGGCGCCTGCCAGCAGCGCGGCCATGTCCAGGCTCAGCACGCGCTTGCCCTTGAGCGAATCGGGTACTTCACCGGCCACGATGCGCTGGGCCAGGCCTTCGACAATCGCGGTCTTGCCGACCCCGGGCTCACCGATCAGCACCGGGTTGTTCTTGGTGCGGCGCTGCAGCACCTGGATGGCGCGACGGATTTCATCGTCGCGGCCGATCACTGGGTCGAGCTTGCCCAGGCGGGCCCGCTCGGTCAGGTCCAAGGTGTATTTCTTGAGCGCTTCGCGCTGGCCTTCACCCTCGGCGCTGTCCATCTTCTCGCCGCCGCGCACCGCGTCGATGGCTGACTCCAGCGCCTTGCGGGTCAGCCCGGCCTCTTTGGCGAGCTTGCCGACCTCGGATTTACTGTCGGCGACGGCCAGCAGGAACAGCTCGCCGGCGATGAACTGGTCACCGCGCTTGATGGATTCCTTCTCGGTCGCCTGCAGCAGCTTGGCCAGTTCGGGGCCGACCTGGATCTGCTCCTGGCCCGACACCGTCGCTAGCTTCTTCAGGGACGCGTCGGTGGCGGCCTGCAAGGCATGCACGTTGACACCGGCGCGCTGCAGCAGCGCTTTCGGCCCGTCCTCCTGGGCCAGCATAGCCGCCAGCAGGTGGGCCGGTTCGATGTAGGCGTTGTCGTTGCCCAGCGCAATCGATTGCGCGTCGCTGAGGGCCTCCTGGAATTTGGTGGTGAGTTTGTCCTGGCGCATGGCGTCCCTTGGTGTATTGGATTGCTGAGAATCTGGGGCTAAACCCGTGGCTTTTCAATAGTCCTCAGTTGTCGCCACCCTTCATGCACCGCCTGGCGCGGGGCGGCTTGACGGAGATCAAACCACAGGGGGAACAGGCGGGGGACTAAAATGACCCCATGAACATTCACCAGGTGTCGGTCAGTTACGTCCAGGAGCAGGACCGCATGATGATCCGCATCAACGGCAAGGAAGGCGGTGAGTTGCGTGCCTGGCTCACCCGGCGCCTGGCGCTGGCCTTGCTGCCCGTGCTCGACAAAAGCGCGGCCGACCAGACCCGCAAGGCGGCCACCCCCGAGGGGGCAGCGACCAGCCTGGACGAGCAGCGCGGCCAGCTGTTGACAAGCTTCCAGAAAGAAGCGGCTCTGCGCAGCGGAGACTTTAAAACCCCTTATATCGACCAGCCCGGCCCGCCCCCCGACGTGGCGGTGGGCCCCGAGCCCTTGCTGCTGACCGAGGTCAAGTTCACCTTGATGGGCAACGGCCAGCTGCGCCTGCAGCTGTTTGAAAAATTCCCTGGGCAGGCCACAGCGCGCGATTTCCAGGTGATGATGGACGCGCAGCTGAGCAACGGTTTGCTGCACCTGCTGCACCAGGCTATGAAGTTCTCGCAGTGGCTCACCGTGCCGGCAGCTGCGTCAGCCGCGCCTGTTGATGCCGTGGCCCTGGCGCAAGATACCGCGCCGGACACCGAGCCCGCCGAGCTGACGGCCGACCTGGCCCGGCCCAAGTACCTGAACTGAGGGCTTGCGGGCTCCGATCGGCGCTCGGGTCGGGGCCTGCACCTGTCCTGCCCGCCCCACTTCGTGCCCGCTTTCAGCCAGAAGCCGCCCACCTGCTTGTAGTGGTCCGATATTGCGCGCAGCTCCTGCTGGCTGATCAGCTCGCCGATATAGACAAACGGCTTGCCACCACTCAGTTCATCAGCCTTGATGTTGACGAATTGTGCATCAAATTGGCCTCCAGCCCTCGCCGGACAAGCGCAGTCAGCTATCACTTTAATAGCAACTTTGCTCAAGTGGCGGTGATTCTCCGGGCCTTGATTAGTGGCGCCCGGCGTTGGGCATCCGTCTCGCTCAGGCTCTTGAACTCGCCCTGTGTGCTGCCGCTGGGGCCCATGCCCTTGGGCCAAAATAACTTTTGGATCTTGCAGGTCAGGCGGCAGGAACACGAAGTGACGCTGATGGAAAATCCCTCTTTTTCTGCATGCAAATAGTTATTGAGGTGGTCACTCCAAGGCACAATCCATGTCATCGGCGAGTCTGTCCCAGCTCATCCGAACAAACTTCCAAGCGACCGCCCGCCTTGCCTGCTTTCCACAACCTTACCCGGCTTTACGCCCGCCCGGGCTTTCTGTTGCGCCGGGCGCATCAGATTTCGGCTGCCGTTTTCGAGGACGAATGCCGTAGCCTGGCGCTAACGCCGGCGCAGTTCGGCGTGCTCAGTGTGCTGCACGCCAGCCCGGGGCTGGACCAGTCCAGCCTGGGGCGGGCCCTGGGCTTTGACAAGGTGACGGTGCTGCGCGTGTTGCGCGGGCTGGAGGCGCGTGGGCTGATAGAACGGGCCCCGGCGCCGGCCAGCCGGCGCAATCTGGCGGTGACCCTGTCAGCCCAAGGGCTGGACCTGCTCAAGCAGGCGCAGGAACCGGCTGACCGGGCCTACCGCCGCCTGATGGGGCCTCTGGATGCTGCCCAGCAGGCGCAACTCGTGGAACTGCTGCAGATGCTGACCAGCGGACTGGAGGGCGAGGCACGAGCGGCTTTTGTACCGCCGGGACAGGACGGCGCTGGCGACGAAAGCCCGCCGGGCTGAAAGGCGTGCGCCAGACGCTCAGGCGTTGGACGCCTGAATTCCCCACTTGGCCAGCGCCGCGTCGTCACTGACGCGTGCATCCACCCAACGAGCGCCCTCGGGCGTCTGCTCTTTTTTCCAAAACGGCGCCTGGGTTTTGAGGTAGTCCATGAGGAATTCGCAGGCCTGAAAACTCTCGCCGCGGTGCGTTGAAGTCACCGCCACCATGACCACCTGATCGAGGGGCTGCAGCAAACCGACGCGGTGAATCACCCTGGCCCCAAAAATGTCGAAGCGCGCCATGGCTTGATCGATCATGGCTTCAATGGCCTTTTCGGTCATGCCGGGGTAGTGCTCGAGCTCCATGGACCGCACATCACTTCCATCGTTGCGGTCCCTGACGGTGCCGATGAAACTGCAGACGGCGCCGACGCGTTTGTCGTTTGCACGCAGGGCGGCCACCTCATTGGCGAGGTCGAAGTCATCAGTGGTAATCAGGATGCGGGGAGAAGCCATGGTTGCAATTTTGCCACTCACCCACCCATCGCATGCCTATTTGGCAATACATGCAAGTAAGATTTGACGCATGACCGCTTGCACCCGTTGCCTGACCACCTGGACGCCCTCCGGCGCACCGGGGCAGGACGCGTGCGCCGGCAAATCGAAAAAACCGTTGCTCATTTGACCGGGGCTGCGGTTCCGTCGTCGAATGAGCGATGGAACCGCCCGGTAACTTCCCCCAAAAGTCTTTGCGGACACCATCCTTGTTCTGACGACGGCTTTCAAGCCGGTCAGTTTTCAGGATGTGTCTTCATGCAAACAGAAACAGAGTCAGCCAGCCCTACACCACCCTTTCGGCCTGATTTTTCGGGGCTATGGATCCCGCTTGTCACACCGTTTGACGGCGACCAGATTGACTATTCGGCCTTGAAGCGCCTGGTCGCACACTACCGCAGCAGCGGCAGCGCGGGGCTGGTGGTGTGCGGCTCCACTGGCGAGGCCGCGGCACTGAGCGAAGAGGAACAAATGGAGGTGCTGCACGCCGTGCTGGCCGAAGCGCGCGGCCTGCCGGTCATCATGGGCGTGTCGGGCTACCACCTGGGCCAGACGGCGGCACGCATCACGGCCCTGGGTGCCGAGGGCATCAGCGGCATCCTGCTGCCGGCGCCCAGCTATATCCGGCCTTCCCAGGCCGGCCTCATCGAATGGTTCAATGCACTGGCCGACGCCAGCGCTGTGCCGCTGATTCTTTACGACATTCCCTACCGTACCGGCAGCACCCTAGACCTGGCCGCCCTGCTGTCGCTGGCCAGCCACCCCCGGATCTGCGCTGTCAAGGATTGCGGTGGCGACCCGGCCAAGACGCGGGCCCTGATTGCCGATGGACGCCTGCAGGTGCTGGCCGGTGAAGACATCAACATTTTCTCAACGATCTCGCAAGGCGGCCATGGCGCCATCGCCGCGGCCGCGCATGTGCACACGCAGCGTTTTGTCCGGGTGATCGCGTTGCTCAGGGCGGGCAAAACCGCTCAGGCCAGTGCTTTATGGACGCCGCTGCTGCCGCTGATTGAGGGCTTGTTTTCGGAGCCCAACCCGGGCCCGCTCAAGGCGCTGATGGCTCACCGGGGCCTGCTTCGCGACGGCCTGCGCAGCCCCATGACCCGCGCCTCCGCCGCGCTGGCCGGGCGTCTGCAGCGGCTGGACAAGTTGATGGGCAGTTAGCCGCCTGTCACCGGCGGGAAAAAAGCGACTTCACAACCCTGGCTCAAGGCCGCCGACTCGTCGCTCATGATCTGGTTGAGTGCCATGCGCACCGCCTTGCCACGGGCCAAGCTTTCAGCGTGCGCCGGGCTGCGCGTGATCAACTCATCGCGCAGACCGGCCAGCGTGGTGGTGGCGGTGTCGATCTGCTCGCTGCCCTGCCCGATGGTTTCACGGATGGAGGCAAAGTACTTGACGGTGATTTTCATGACAGCAACTCGGAAAATGGCAGAAACTGCACGGTGTCGCCACGGCTTATGGTCTGGCCCGCCGGGTTGTCGATCACACCGTCGCCCCAGACCACAGAGGTCAGCACACCCGAGCTCTGGTTGTGGAACAGTTCCAGGCCGCCGGTGGCATTGCGCCGCACGCGCAGAAACTCGCGGCGCCTGTCGGCGCGCGGCCAGTCGAAATCGGCGACCAGCGGCAACGCCGCCGGCAGCAGCTCGCTGGCGCCCTGCAGCTTGAGCAGAAACGGCCGCACCAGCACCAAAAAAGTCAGGAAACTGGACACCGGGTTGCCGGGCAGGCCGATGAAATGCGCGGCACCGACCTTGCCATAAGCAAAGGGCTTGCCCGGCTTGATGGCGATTTGCCACAGGTCCAGCGATCCCAGTTGCTGCACCGCCGGCTTGATGTGGTCTTCCTCGCCGACCGACACACCGCCGCTGGTGAGGATCAGGTCATGGGCTGCAGCGGCGCTGCGCAGTGCGACCAGGGTGGCGTCGCGCCGGTCCGGCACGATGCCCAGGTCGGTCACCTCGCAGCCCAGGCGCAGCAGCAAGGCGCGCAGGAAAAAGCGGTTGGAGTTGTAGATCGCGCCAGGACGCATCTGCTCCGGCGGCACCTCGCCCGGCATCACGAGTTCGTCGCCGGTGGAAAACAGCGCCACCCGCGGCTTCTTCGCCACCTGCAGCTGATCCATGCCGATACTGGCTGCCAGCCCAAGCGCAGCGGGCGTCAGCCGCTCTCCTTTTGAGAGCACCGTGGCACCGCGCGTGACGTCTTCGCCGGCGCGGCGTATCCACTGGCCGGGTTTGGGAATCTGCAACACGCGCACAAACCCTTCGCGGCCGGCGACCGGCTCGCAGTCCTCCTGCATCACCACTGCATCGGCACCGGCGGGCACCGGCGCACCGGTGAAAATGCGCGCCACCGTGCCAGGTTCCAGCGCACCGCCACTGCTGCCGGCCGGGATGCGCTGCGACACCCGCAGCGCCACGCCCTCGTCAGACAGCTCGGTGCTGCGCACCGCGTAACCGTCCATGGCGCTGTTATCTTCTGGCGGCACCTGCAGGGCCGAGACCACGCCAACAGCCAGCACGCGGCCATCGGCATCAAAGGTGCAAACACTCTCGCTGCCCGGCAGTGCTGCGGCATGGGCCAGCAGTTCGGCCAGCGCATCGTCCAGCGACCGCAGCGGCGGGCGTGTGGCAGGTACGGCGGTCGGCGGCTTCATGCGTGCATGTCAACGTTGTAGACAAACCGGTCATGATTGTCGACCAGCCACTGCGCCACGGCATCGGGGCTGTTCAAATCCAGCACCGGCCTCAGGGTGGTTTCCGGCAGTTGCGCTGGCGAGTCGGTGGCGATAGCAACCACAAAATCGTCGTCCGGATAACGCGCCGGCTTGCCAGACTCGGCGCGCCAGACCTCGACCTTGAGCAGGTCGCTGCTCTTGAAACCTTCGACCAGCACCCAGTCCACACCCTCGTAAAGCTCGGCAAGCAGGTGATGCACGCTCAGCGCCGCAGGCTGCTCGAACTCGCGCATCAGCGCCAGCCGCTTGTCCGAGGCCACCACCACTTCGAAAGCGCCAGCCTCGCGGTGCCGGTACGTGTCCTTGCCGGGGTGGTCGATGTCGAATTTGTGATGTGCATGCTTGACCACCGACACCCGCAGGCCGCGCAGCCTGAGCGCGGGGATCACCCCCTCGACCAGCGTTGTTTTACCCGAACCGGAATAGCCGGCAAATCCAACCACGTTCATAAAACAGTTTTCACCGATCCTGGTTTGCTATCAACTCAATAGCTGTCCACACAAGCCCGACGGGGGCTGGAGGCCGATTTAGTTCACATGTCTGGCGATGTAGGCCTTGACCAGGTCCACGTCGACAGGCATCACCTGCACCCGTTTGGGCAGGGCCTCGATGCCTTCGAACTTCGCGGGCCGGTCCGGCAGGCGGCCCAGCGCCTCCTGGATCGTCTCGGCGAACTTGATCGGCAAGGCGGTTTCCAGCACCACCATGGGCGCGCCGGGCTGGAGGTGAAGACGCGCGACCTTCAGGCCGTCGGCCGTGTGGGTGTCAATCATGGTGTCGAAGCGCTTGAAGGTGTCGCGGATGATGTCCAGCCTGTCTGCGTGGGTGCTTTTGCCGCTGGCAAAGCCGTAGTGCTGCGCCGCCGACTGGAACAGGGGATCGCCGCTGAGGTCGAAAAACCCTTGGTTGGACAACTGCGCGCCGAACAGGCCAGCCACGCGCGCCGCATCGCGGTCCAACAGGTCAAACACAAAACGCTCGAAGTTGGACGCCTTGGAAATGTCCATCGACGGGCTGGATGTTTCATGCGTGTCGGCGCTGGCCCGCACACGATAGACACCGGTGCGAAAAAACTCATCGAGCACATCGTTTTCGTTGGTCGCGACCACCAGTTTCTCAATCGGCAGGCCCATCATGCGCGCCACATGCCCGGCGCAGACATTGCCGAAGTTGCCCGAGGGCACGGTGAAGCTGACCTTGTCGGCGCCTGTTGCTGCGCTAGCCTGGAAGTAACCCGAGAAATAGTAGACAACTTGCGCCATCAGGCGCGCCCAGTTGATCGAGTTGACAGTGCCTATGCGGTACTTGCGTTTGAAGGCCAGGTCGTGGGAGACCGCCTTGACGATGTCCTGGCAGTCGTCAAACACACCTTCGAGCGCGAGATTGTGAATGTTTTCGTCTTGCAGGCTGAACATCTGCGCCTGCTGGAAGGGGCTCATGCGGCCTTGCGGCGAGGTCATGAAAACCCGCACACCCTTTTTGCCGCGCATCGCGTATTCGGCCGCGCTGCCGGTGTCGCCGCTGGTCGCGCCCAGGATGTTGAGCTCTTCACCGCGGCGCGCCAGTTCGTACTCGAACAGGTTGCCCAGCAACTGCATCGCCATGTCCTTGAAGGCCAGCGTCGGGCCGTTGGACAGGGCTTCAAGATACAGGCCATCTTCGAGCTTGCGCAGCGGAACGATCTCTTTGGTGCCGAAAACTTCTTCGGTGTAAGTCTTGTCGCAGATGGCCTTCAGGTCGGCTGGCGGGATGTCGTCGATGTAGAGCGACAACACCTCAAACGCCAGGCTGGCATACGGCAGATTGCGCCACTCTTCGAGTGTGGCCGCATCGACCTGCGGATAGGTCTCGGGCAAATACAGGCCGCCGTCAGGCGCCAGGCCTTCAAGCAAAATTTCGCTGAAGCGTTTGCGGTCGGTGTCACCGCGGGTAGAAAGATAAAACATAAACAAAATCAGTAATTCAACCTGCGAGCTTTCGGATCCCGGCAACAAGATTGCGAAAGCTGTCAGATCGAGAATTGTCAAGGTCTAGATATGCGCCTATCGCTCGCGAGCCCCCCACTTTCTGGTACTGTCCTCGCGTCAACATAAAAAGCTCTCTTGATGGTGAGCCAAGATAGTCAGGACTTCGGTATTTCATTTTGGCCTGAAGGTGAGCAAGACCGGCAATAGCGAGCCCCTGCTCAACCGCAGCCAAATCAGCCAAATAGAAGCTCTCAAGTTCCCTGCAGGCTATGCGCACCATAGCATTGGGCTTACCTGCCTGAGAGCAGATATCCACAAGTCTGGCTTTAACTACCTTGCAGTCCGGATGAGAATCTTGATCCCGAACCACGACGAATTTTGCGAGGGGATTTTGGTACCCACGCAATTTACGAGGTAGTTGTTTTTCTAAATCCTGCTTTCCCTGAAAAGTTATGTATCGAAAAACAATATCTCCCAATGGAAGCAATCTCGGGAGCAGCTCTTCCAACATTGCTTGCGCAGACTCTTCCTCAAGGCAAAAAACCAACTCTTTCATGTAGGATCTGCGCCCGCAAAGAAACCTTGCTTCCACAGATACCCCATTTTGTCGCCGTCGGCCATATATGCGGCGATTTGGGCGTCGTCCCTTGCGCGCAGAATTTTCGTGCCTCCATCTTGCTTGACCAGCCAACACACCTCATCCAGATCAACTGCGTTAAGAAAGTCTGGGGAGTGAGTAGATACCAAGACCTGCCCTCCGCGCTGCGCGTATAAACGAAACTCTTCGGCTAACTCCGCCATCAACTTGGGATAGAGCTGATTTTCTGGCTCCTCCACGCACAACAAGGGATGTGGCTTGGGATCATGCAAAAGCACTAGGTACGCGAACATCTTGATTGTTCCGTCAGAAACGTAGCGATCAAGAAAGGGGGTTTTGAACGAGCCATCTTGGAAGCGAAGCGTGAGATATCCATCATCCATCAACTTTGGCTCGATGCCGCGAACACCAGGCACTCGCCTTGCCATCGTATTCAAAATATTCTGAAAATCTTGGGGGTGCTGCTCAAATATATAGCGCGCGACTAACGGAAGGTTGTCCCCCGTTTCTGAAAGATGCTCTGAATCACCAGACGCTTCTTTGCGACCACGTGCTGCGTCAATATGAAAGTCCGAAACGTGCCAAGACTCCATTAGCTGCCTGAAGGCATTCGCTGCCTTAAATCTCTCAAACTGTCCGAGTCCTTTAATGGCCAAAGTGTCCGAATCGACCGTCTGAAACTCTCTCTCTAATTCTTCATCGGGTTTATTAAACTCTTCCTCGTTGGTAATTGCAAAGCCTTGACCGTTCGTGAAGTCAAGAAAGCGGTAAGGACTCCCATAGCGCCCGCGCTTGTAGCGCAATACCTCACGCTTCACGTACGGCGCGTTTCCTTTTTCACCAATCTCAAGAGAATATGTTACCAACCGATCAACCCCGGCAATCGGCATGCGGTACTGAATTTCAATCAATATCGTATCGTCCGCACTATCCCTACTAAGCACTTCCTTAAATCGGCCTCGACTGTCTAAAGCTTGGCGAACGTTTCCCTTTAAACAATCGTGGAGGAACCCGAAGACATCAAACAGTGTGCTTTTACCGGCGCCATTCGCCCCAACCACCACTAAAAAAGACGGCATATCAGAAATATGAACATCGCGAAAAACTTTGAAGTTTTTCAATCGAATTGACTCAATTCTCATAATTTAGTCCTTCCAGATCGATATCTGAGGGGTAGTAGTTCAAGCCAATTCCTCTTTCCGGATACGCGTGATCGGCGACAGCACTGTGGGCAAGGCCTGCATCTGCGCCAGCGCGCTGTTCATCTTCGCTTCCACACAATCGTGCGTCAGGATGATCAGGTCGGTGTGGGTCGAGCCTTCGCCGCCCACCTCATCGGCTTCGCGCTGCAGCACTGCATCGATGCTGATGTCAGCGTCGGCCAGGATGCCGGTCACCCGGGCCAGCACACCGGCTTCGTCGGCCACGTTCAGGCGCAGGTAATAACTGGTCACCACCTCGCTCATGGCGAGTACCGGCTTGTCACTCATGGACTGCGGCTGGAAGGCCAAATGCGGCACACGGTGCAGCGGATCGCTGGTGTGCAGGCGCGTGATGTCGACCAGGTCGGCAATCACCGCGCTGGCGGTCGGTTCGCTGCCGGCGCCCTTGCCGTAATACAGCGTAGTGCCAACGGCGTCGCCCTGCACCACCACCGCGTTCATCGCGCCCTCAACATTAGCGATCAGGCGCTTGGCCGGCACCAGCGCCGGATGCACCCGCAGCTCGATGCCTTTGGCGGTCTGTTTGGTGATGCCCAGCAGTTTGATGCGGTAGCCGAGTTGCTCGGCGTATTTGATGTCCTGCGCGCCTAGTTTGGTGATGCCCTCCACATACGCCTTGTCGAACTGAACCGGGATGCCAAAGGCAATCGCCGACATCAGCGTGGCCTTGTGCGCGGCATCCACACCCTCGATGTCGAAGGTCGGGTCGGCCTCGGCGTAACCGAGGCGCTGCGCTTCTTTCAGCACGACGTCGAAGTCCAGGCCTTTGTCGCGCATCTCGCTGAGGATGAAGTTGGTGGTGCCGTTGATGATGCCGGCGATCCACTGGATGCGGTTGGCGGTCAGGCCTTCACGCAGTGCCTTGATGATGGGAATGCCGCCGGCCACCGCCGCTTCAAACGCCACCATCACGCCTTTGCGGTGCGCCGCTGCAAAAATTTCGGTGCCGTGCACGGCCAGCAGTGCCTTGTTGGCGGTCACCACATGTTTGCCGGCCTCGATAGCTTCCAGCACAAGCGCCCTGGCGATGCCGTAGCCGCCGATGAGTTCGATCACGATATCGATCTCGGGGTTGGCGATCACCTTGCGCGCGTCGTCCACCACCGTGACGCCGGCGCCTGCTGCAGTTTGCGCACGCGTCGTGTCCAGGTCGGCGACCATGGCGATTTCAATGCCGCGGCCAGCGCGGCGGAAAATTTCTTCCTGGTTGCGTTTGAGCACGGTGAACACACCGCTGCCCACGGTGCCCATGCCCAGCAGGCCTACCTTGATCGGTTTCATACTTGTCGATGTCGTCATGTTGGTTGTTTGGCTCACTTGATCAGTTCAGCGGTTTGCGTGTTGGCAGGCTGCGCCGTATTCCTGCGGCTTTCGAGGAATTTGGCAATGCGTCCGATCGCCTCGCGCAGGTCTTCTTCATGCGGCAGGAACACGATGCGGAAATGGTCGGGCGAGGCCCAGTTGAAGCCGGTGCCCTGCACCAGCATCACCTTGGTCTCCATCAGCAGCTCCAGGAAAAACTGGCGGTCGTCGGTGATCGGATACACCTTGGGGTCCAGCCGCGGAAACATGTAAAGCGCCGCGCTCGGCTTGACGCAGCTCACGCCCGGGATGGCAGTGATCAGTTCATAGGCCAGATCGCGCTGGCGGCGCAGGCGGCCGCCCTCGCCCGTCAAGTCGTTGATGCTCTGGTAGCCGCCCAGCGCAGTCTGAATCGCCCACTGGCCCGGCACGTTGGAGCACAGCTTCATGTTGGCCAGCATGTTCAGGCCCTCGATGTAGTCCTGTGCCTGCTTCTTCGGACCCGACACCACCAGCCAGCCCGCGCGGTAGCCACAGGAACGGTAGCTCTTGGACAGTGAGTTGAAAGTCAGCGTCAGCACGTCGGTAGACAGGCTGGCAAGCGCCGTGTGTTTCACGCCGTCGTACAGCACCTTGTCATACACCTCGTCGGCCAGCAGCACCAGCCCGTGCTCGCGCGCAATCGCCACAATGCCCTTGAGCAGCTCGTCCGAATACAGCGCGCCGGTCGGATTGTTCGGATTGATGACCACGATGCCCTTGGTTTTGGGCGTGATCCTGGCGCGGATGTCGGCCAGGTTGGGCATCCAGCCGTTGGCCTCGTCGCAGAGGTAATGCACCGGCGTGCCGCCTGACAGACTGGTGCTGGCGGTCCACAGCGGGTAGTCGGGCGCCGGCAGCAGCAGCTCGTCGCCGTCGTCGAGCAACGCGTTGGTGGCCATGGCAATCAGCTCACTGGCGCCGTTGCCGAGGTAGATGTCGTCCAGCACCACGCCTTTGATGCCCTGCTTCTGGGTTTCGTGCATGACCGCCTTGCGCGCCGCAAAAATGCCCTTGCTGTCGGAGTAGCCCGCCGAAGCCGGCAGGTTGCGGATCATGTCCTGCTGCACTTCCTCAGGCGCGTCAAAACCAAAGGCCGCGAGATTGCCGAGGTTGAGCTTGATCAGCTTTTGCCCTTCCTCTTCCATCTGCTTGGCGGCGTCCATGATCGGGCCGCGGATGTCATACAGCACGTTGGCCAGTTTGGCGGATTTGGTGATCGGTTTCATGCGTCTCTCGGGAATTAACGGCGGGTGCCGCACCGCTGCAGGCTGACGACCCCACTCGCAACGGGTCTGAAGCGTGGCGCAGCAGCTGGAAAATCGGGCGGAATCTATAATTTGACCACATAAAGCCGCGATTTTCCGGGGCTGCCGCCACCCATTCCCTCCCCTCACTACCGCATGAAACTTCAACCCGACCGCCTCGACGTCCAGTCCATCCTCGGTTACGGCCCCGGCTGGATCGGCGTGGCCAACCAGGGCGTGGCCGAAAAAATTGAGCACAGCGTGGTGATCGGTTCGCGGGGCGAGAAGTTTGACTGGGTCTGCGATCGTTTTGAAGACCTCACCGAAGCGCATTTTGCCCGGCTGGTGGAAAGCGGGCCGGAACTGGTGATTTTCGGCAGCGGCGCGCGGCTGCGTTTCCCGCCGCCGGCCCTTTTGCGCGCCCTGATGGCCGCGCGCATCGGTATCGAGACCATGGACACGATTGCGGCCTGCCGTACCTACAACATTCTGGCCGGGGAACGGCGCAAGGTGCTGGCGGCGCTGCTGATGGAGGCGCCAGAGGACGCTGCCAATGGACGCCCGAGCTTTCAGAGTAAAATCTAGGGTTACGTCTGGTGCAAAAACCGGCTTGGCTCCCTGAGCCCGGCCCGATACCGCCACCAGAGCCAACGGCCAATTACAACTACTTTCGTCAGGGTCCAAGCAGTATGGCAGTCGTCGTTAATAAACCACTCCCCGAATTTGAAGCCAACGCCACCAGCGGCGTCAAGGTTTCCAACCAAACCCATGTGGGCCACGTGGTGGTCCTGTATTTCTACCCCAAGGACAACACCCCCGGCTGCACCACCGAAGCGATGCAGTTCCGCGACCGCTACAAGGATTTCGTCAAAGCCGGCGCCACCGTGTTTGGCGTTTCGCGCGACAACATGAAGTCGCATGACGAGTTCAAGGCCAAGCTTGAGCTGCCCTTCGAGCTGATCGCCGATACCGAAGAAAAAATGTGCCACATGTTCGGCGTGGTCAAGAACAAAATCATGTACGGCAAAAAGGTCAAGGGCATTGAGCGCAGCACCTTTCTGGTGGGCGCCGACGGCACGCTCAAGGAAGAGTGGCGCGGCCTGAAAGTGCCCGGCCATGTGGACGACGTACTCAAGGCCGTCAAGGCGCTCAAGAAAGCCGCCTGAACAGAGCAATTTTCCGACGGGCCGCCCCCAGGAAAATTAACCCCTCGGGGGCAGCGAATTACACAAAGTGAATGAGCGTGGGGGCGATGTTTCTTGACATGGGAGTCGTGTATAGTGACTTCATGCTGTTGACCCTAGCGACTGCGTTTACCGAAAAAGCCGCCCTGGCCTCCAGGCGGCTTTTTTGCTTTCAGAACCCCAACCACCCAGCGAGCTCCAAGCACCATGCCCCTGCCCCCCGCCCCGACAAAACGTGCCGCTCTGCTTTCCACCGAGGCTTTCGACGCCCCGGCCCGGTCGCCCTCCAAAGCTGCGCGAAAGACGGAACAGGCCGAGCCCATCCGCAAACCACCCGCGCTTGAGCTGTTCGACAGCCGTTCGACCGGCGGTGAAGCCGAGCACCCCGTTGCGCATCAAGCCAAAGAGGCCGCCAGCCCTTTAAAGACGGGCGCAGGCAGCTATCATAAAGATAGCGCATCGCCGGCACGACCAGAAGTAGCCGCCAAACCCAAAAGACCCAAACACAGCGGCCCGACCAAGCTGTTTGTGCTCGACACCAACGTGCTGATGCACGACCCGATGTGCCTGTTCCGCTTTGAAGAACACGACATCTTCCTGCCCATGATCGTGCTCGAAGAGCTCGACGGCCACAAAAAAGGCATGACCGAAGTCGCGCGCAATGCCCGCCAGACCAGCCGCACGCTGGACGCACTGGCCGGCACCAGCGGCGCCGACATTGCCAAAGGCCTCAAGCTCGACACCACCGGCCACAAGGAAGCCGGCGGCTGCCTGTTCTTCCAGACCAAGGTGCTGGACTACTCCCTGCCCATGAGCCTGCCGCAGGGCAAGGCCGACAACCAGATCCTGGGCGTGGTCGAAGCCCTGCGCAAGGAATACGCACCGCGCGAGGTGGTGCTGGTGTCCAAGGACATCAACATGCGCGTCAAGGCCCGCGCCTTGGGCCTGGCCACCGACGACTACCAGAACGACAAGACGCTGGAAGACGGCGACCTGCTGTACGCCGGCTCGCTGGCCCTGCCGCCCGACTTCTGGACACGCCAGAGCAAAACCATCGAAAGCTGGCAGCAGGGCAGCCACACCTTCTACCGCATCACCGGCCCCATCGTCGGCAGCCTGCTGATCAACCAGTTCGTGTTTTTCGAGGCACCCGGCGAGCCGCCGCTGTATGCCCGCGTGACCGAGATCCGCGCGAAGACTGCCGTGCTCAAGACACTGAAGGACTACACCCACCTCAAGAACGCCGTCTGGGGCATCACCACCCGTAACCGCGAGCAGAACTTCGCGATGAACCTGCTGATGGACCCGGAAGTCGACTTCGTCACCCTGGCCGGCACGGCCGGCACCGGCAAGACGCTGATGGCCCTGGCCAGCGGCCTGACCCAGGTGCTGGACGACCGCCGCTACACCGAGATCATCATGACCCGCGCCACCGTCAGCGTTGGCGAAGACATCGGTTTCCTGCCCGGCACCGAAGAAGAAAAAATGGGCCCCTGGATGGGTGCGCTCGACGACAACCTCGAAGTGCTGGGCAAAAACGACAGCGGCTCCGGTGAATGGGGGCGCGCCGCCACCAACGAACTGATCCGTTCGCGCATCAAGGTCAAGAGCATGAACTTCATGCGCGGCCGCACCTTCCTCAATAAGTACGTGATCATCGACGAGGCGCAGAACCTGACGCCCAAGCAGATGAAAACCCTCATCACCCGCGCCGGCCCCGGCACCAAGATCATCTGCATGGGCAATCTCGCGCAAATCGATACGCCCTACCTGACTGAAGGCTCATCCGGCATGACCTACGCCGTGGACCGCTTCAAGGGCTGGCCGCATGGCGGGCACATCACGCTGGCTCGCGGCGAGCGTTCACGCCTGGCCGACTTCGCCAGCGAGGTGCTCTGAGCGGGCCTGAGGCCATGCAGCCAGAGCAGCAGGCCTCTGCACGCGACCTCACCCTGCTGCGCCAGGCTATCGCGCTGTCGGCCGAATCGCGCATCAGCGGGCGCCACCCCTTTGCCGCACTGGTGGCCGACGAAAACGGCAAAGTCATCGCGGCAGCTGGCAACAACTCCATGCCGCCCCTGGGCGACCCGACTCAACATGCTGAACTGGCCGCCGCCGCGCTGGCCGCCCGCGCCTTGCCGCATGAGCAACTGTCCAAGTGCACGCTCTACACCAGCGCCGAGCCCTGCTGCATGTGCGCCGGTGCAATCTACTGGTGCAACATAGGCCGCGTCGTTTACGGCCTGTCCGAGCACAAGCTGCTTGAGCTGACCGGCGCCCATCCGGAAAATCCAACCCTGTCCCTGCCCTGCAGGCATATCTTTGCGACCGGTCAACGGCCGGTCGAGGTGGTGGGCCCGCTGCTGGAAGACGAAGCCGCCGTGCCACACCGGGGCTTCTGGCAAAGCAACTGCGGCAGCAGCTAACGCCGCTTCTTCTTCGTCAACTTCACCGCCGCCTTGGGCGCCAGCCCCAGCGCTGAACGCGCCAACACATCCGCCTCGCCGTTTCGGTGCCGCGGTATCCAACGCAGGGACGTGTGCGCAAAAGTCGCCAGCAAAGCAGCCACTTCCTCATACAGCGCGGCCAGGCGCAGCACCGGTGGCACGCCACCACTACCCAGTTGCGCCACCAGCAAGCTGCTGTCCGAAAAAATCTCCAACTCCCTCGCTCCACGCGCCTGCGCCTCGCGCAAGGCCAGCATCAAGGCTCTCGCCTCTGCCTCGTTATTGCAGCCGCGCGCATCCGCCGCCAACGAAAGCACGTGGCGCACCCCATCCGGCGCCATCAGCACCGCCCCCAGACCCATGCGGCCAGGATTGGGCACGGCGCTGCCGTCGCAATGAATGGTCCACGGCCGAAAGGACCCGGCGAAGGGCGCGGCCGTCAGGCTCATGCACCCTGCTGATGATTTGCTTCCCGCGTCGCTGTGCCCATCAGCGACTCACGCATGGGGCCTTAGACATCAAGGTGAGTCATGGGACGGATGTTGGCTGCTTGACGTTGGGGTATCGGGCTTGCTCTGGATGGCCGGCCACGCCAGCACCTTGGGCGGCGCGCCGGGCACAGGCACAAGCTGATACACGGTCTGCCCGGCGAAAATCTTGTCGCGCAGATCCTTAAGCACGTCCTGCGCACCGCCGAAAGGCGTGAACACATCAATCAGCCAGATCTGGTCTCCCGAAGCCCAATCGGTTGTCATGAGCTGATGGGGTGGCAAGCGGTAGCGCTGAGCGGTGGCGTCACTGAATCGCGCCCACGATGCAAAAGCCAACCGCTGTTCACTGCGGTTACGTTTACCGCTTGTGTGGTCGTGCTCATTTTTATTCTCCCGTTCCCAGTTCCACACAATCTTGCAAGGTGTTTTGCTTGCCTTGAAGTTCATTTTGAAGCGTTAACAATTCCGGGCGATTGTTCTGCATAACTCGCTGCTTGAGGTCAGCAAGCAATCGTTGCGGAGCCTGCGCGATCCAGAACGTATCTTCAATTTGCAACCAGCAATAGAGCCGCCGCACATTGGCCGGATCGTCGTAACCCTTGTCCTGGTAGTGCAGGATCAACGCACCCACGTCATGGGCATAGCCAGTGAATCGCCCCGGGAATTGAGGAGGCTCCAACCTTTGAGAAGATGGAGCCATGAAGAAATCAAACAAGTTTTCCCCCGAAGTACGCGAACGCGCGGTCCGTATGGTGCAGGAGCACCGAGGCGAG
>NZ_JACDDD010000115.1 GCF_013817205.1 Polaromonas sp. | reverse complement strand
ACATAGGGGCTCTCAAAACGGCGCGTCCGGCAGGCCCGGAGCCGGCGTCGCCGCCGGCTGGGTGGTTCCAGCCTTGACGCGTTTGGATGTGAGAGTGGTTTTTTCAGCTACTGGCGCGGCCGCCTCCTCGTTGCCCGGCGCAAGCGCATCTTCCGCATCTGCGACCTGCGACGCCTGGCGCACGCTGGCCTTGTCACCGGCGCCGGCGAATTTGCTGTACTTGCCCAGAGTGGTCACCAGCTGGCCATAAATGCGCGGGTTGCCAGCCACGCATTCACCGTGGTCCATGAAGTCGGCTTCGCCGGTGAAATTGCCGATCAGGCCGCCGGCCTCGGTCACCAGCAGCGAGCCGGCTGCCACGTCCCAGGGTTTGAGGTTGGCTTCGAAAAAGCCGTCGCTGTAACCGGCCGCCACGTAGGCCAGGTCCAGCGCGGCTGCGCCGGGTCGGCGCACGCCGGCCGTCTGGCTCATGACTTCGCCGAGCATGTTGAGGTAGGTCTTGAGCTTGTCACCAGGCCGGTAGGGAAAGCCGGTCGAGATCAGGCATTCCTGAAGTCTGGTGCGCTTGGCCACGCGAATGCGGCGGTCGTTCTGGTAGGCACCGCGCCCCTTGGTGGCGCAGAAGATGTCATTGCGGGTTGGGTCGTAGACCACCGCCTGCTCGATCTTGCCTTTGACGCTAAGGGCAATGCTGACGCAGTAGACGGGAAAACCGTGGATGAAGTTGGTGGTGCCGTCCAGCGGGTCGATGATCCACACGAATTCAGAGTCTTTGGCGCCGTGTTCGCTGCCCGATTCCTCAGCCAGGATGCCGTGGCCCGGGTAGGCAGTCAGCAGGGTTTCAATGATGGCGGCTTCGGCGGCCTGGTCGATTTCGGTGACGAAGTCGTTGGTTTGCTTGACCGAGACCCGGACTGATTCCACGTCTAGGGCGGCACGGTTGATGATGGCGCCGGCGGCGCGCGCAGCCTTGATGGCCACGTTGAGCATGGGGTGGAGATTGCTGGACATATGGGGCTGAGAAAGAGCAGGAGGGCTGCGGCCCGGTAACCGGGGGCAGGCGACAATAAGCCCATTTTACCGGCTCGCACCGGCTTCCCGGCGCTTTATCCATGAAAACGCGTTTTGTCCTGATCAACACCAGCCATGCCGGCAACGTCGGTGCCACCGCGCGTGCGATGAAAGTCATGGGTTTCGACGACCTGGTGCTGGTGGCACCACGTTGGGCCAATGTGCTCAGGCGCGAGGAAACCATACAGCGCGCCAGCGGTGCGCTGGACGTGCTGAACAAGGCCCGCATCGTCGCGACGCTCGATGAAGCGCTGCACGGCATGACCCACCTGTGCGCCACCGCCATGACCCCGCGCGACTTCGGCCCGCCTACGCGCACACCGCGCGAGCACTTTGCTGGGCTGCTGGGTGCCCCGGACTTGCTATCAAAAAGAGAGCTTCTTACGCCCACCAGTCAAGGGCTGGAGGCTGATTTAGCTCCAAATCCGGAGGGCGTGGCGTTTTTGTTCGGTTCCGAGCGTTTTGGCATGCAAAACGAAGACGTCTACCGCTGTCATGTGGCGCTGAGCATCCCGACCGACCCGAACTTCGGTTCGCTGAACCTGGCGGCGGCGGTGCAGTTGATCGCCTACGACTGGCGCCAGGCGCTGGGCGGGTTTTCGGTGCAAGCGGCATCGCCAGAAACGCAATTGGCGGATGCGGCTGCGGTGGCCGGCATGCTGAGCCATTGGGAGCGGGCACTGGCGCATATCGGGTTTCTGGACCCGGCATCGCCCAAGAAGCTCATGCCACGCCTGAACCAGCTGTTTAACCGCGCGCATTTGACTCCGGAGGAGATCCACATCTTGCGGGGCGTGGCCAAGGCCATGAGTCAAAAAAGCTCCGCCAGCGGCGGCCAAGCGGTCACGCCAGCAGAGACCAGCGTCAAGCCATAAACTCGCAGCATGTTTTCCCGACTCCGCTCCGATATCCAGTGCATTCTCGACCGCGACCCTGCCGCGCGCAGCGCCTGGGAGGTCCTTACCTGCTACCCCGGTCTGCACGCCATCTTGCTGCACCGGCTGGCGCATGCCTGCTGGAGCGGCGGGCTGAAGTGGCTGGGGCGCTTCATCTCGCACATCGCGCGCTGGTTGACGGGGATCGAGATCCATCCCGGCGCCATCATTGGCGAGCGCGTGTTTTTCGACCATGCCATGGGCGTGGTCATCGGCGAGACGGCTGAGATCGGCGACGGCTGCACGATTTATCAGGGCGTCACGCTGGGCGGCACCTCGCTCTACAAGGGCACCAAACGCCATCCGACGCTGGGAAAAAACGTGGTGGTCAGCGCCGGTGCCAAGGTGCTGGGCGGCTTCGAGGTCGGCGACGGCGCCAAGATCGGCAGCAACGCGGTGGTGATCAAGCCGGTCCCGGCGGGCGCGACGGCGGTCGGCATTCCGGCGCGCATCATCCCCTCCAGGAGCGGCGAAAGCGCCGACGTGACCACGGCGCAGAACAAGTTTTCAGCCTACGGCATCACGCTGGAAGATGACCCGGTGTCGCAGGCCATGAAAGGCCTGATCGACAACGCCTCATCGCAGGAACACCAGATCGCGCTGCTCTGGCAAGCCATCGAAAAGCTGTCCGACAGCGGCCGCCCGCACCGCGATTGCGTGCCTGACGACGCGGCGCGGCAGGAGACGTTTGAGGCCGAGAAGCTCAACCAGCTGATGGGTAAATAGCGGATTTTCCGGTTGAGCCCTCCCGTGGCTTTCCCGATGCGCTGTCCAGTCAGCACTTGCAAAAGTTGAATACCCGTCCACTGGCAGACGGATTCAACCAGCGAAGCCAAACTGCGGATCGAACGAAAAATAAAAACACGCCCCGGCGCCCTCGGCCGACTCCCCGCGGATGGTGCCGCCGTGCCGCTCCAGGATGCGGTGCACGGTGGCCAGTCCGATGCCGCTGCCCTCGAACTCGTTTTCATGGTGCAGCCGGTGAAAGGGCTTGAACAGACTGCCGGCGTAAGCCATGTCGAAGCCGGCACCGTTGTCGCGCACAAACAGCATCTTGCGCCCGCCCTCGCGGCCGGGCAGCGCGCCGAAGTCGATGGTCGCGTCCGCCTTGTCTCGGGAATACTTCCAGGCATTGCCGAGCAGGTTTTCCAGAATGATGCGCGCAAACTTGCTGTCACAGAGCGTACTGACCCCGCCCTGAATGGACACCTGAACCCGGCGCTGGGGATCGCGCTGGCGCAGTTGCGCCACCACCTGCTCGGCCATGGCGCTGAGATCCACCTGCTCCAGCACCAGTTTGCCCTTGCTGGCGCGGGCCAGCGCGAGCAGGTCGTTGATCAGTTCATGCATGCGCACGACATTCATGCGCACCCGGTCGAACAGGCGCTCTTCCTCCTCGCTGAGCCGGCCCTTGAGCCGGCGCGCCAGCAGCACGCTGAAGCCCTCGATGCTGCGCAGCGGCGACTGCAGGTCGTGCGACACCGAGTAACCGAAGGATTCCAGCTCGGCATTGGTCGCGCGGAGCTGGTCGGTGCGTTCGTTCACGCGTTGTTCCAGCGTTTCATTGAGGCGCAAGATTTCGCGATCACGGCGCAGGCGCACCAGTTCGGCCGAGATGCGGCTGCCAAAAATCTGAGCCAGCGCGTCCCGGTCTGATGACGCGGCTTGGGGCTTGCGCCAGCAGGCGTTGACGATGCCAATAGGACTGCCGTCCTGGTCACGCAGCGCCACGCCGAGGTAAGCGTGGAAGCCGCCGTCAATCAGGATCTGGTCTTGCGGAAACAGCTCCTGCAAACCCTCACCATAGACGCACATATCGCTCGCGCTGACGACCGAGTCGCAAGGCGTGCCGGTCAGTGAATAGGTGATGTTGGGCTGCAGCACACCGTCCTGGACCATCGCCAGCGAGCTGACGCTGTGGTTGGCCGTTGTTTCGCCCACAATCACCAGATCGGCGGCGATGGCCTTGCCCAAGTGCTGCACCACCGAGCGGAAGAAGGCGTCGCCGGTTTCCGCCGACAGACCCTTGGCCATGTCGATCAACTGGGCTTCTCGCCGCTTCTGGTCACTGATGCTGACGGCTGAGCTGAGTACGCACGGCTCACCGCCTATTTCCACGATCACGGCCCACATGCGGCAATCAATCAAGCTGCCGTTCTTGTGGCGCATCTGCGTCTCCATGCTTTCCACCCGGCCATGCGTACGCAGTGAGTCAAGAAATTTCTGACGCTCCGCTTCATCACGCCAGACGCTTACTTCCACCGATGTGCGGCCCAGCAGTTCGGCTGCGGTATACCCGTTGAGCCGTTCTTCAATCGCATTGACGGCAATATAAGTGCCGTCAGAAACGCGGGTGATGGCCATGTCGATGGGGCTGGAGTCAAAGGCTTTCGAAAACAGCTCGGCCGACTGCCGTGCGGCCTGACGTGCCTCGGTTTCTACCGTCACGTCGGTGATGGTGGACACCACGATACGCCCTTGGCCCATGCCTTCGATTTCTGTCGAGAGCAGCACATGCAGGCGCCTGCCGTCCTTGGCCTGGGCTTGCAGCGGCAGGTTGATGGCGCGGCCGGCCGCAGCCATGTGGCGCTGGAAAGCCTTGCGTTCCTCGGTATCGCGCCAGAGCAGTCTGTCGGTGCCGCCGATGAACTCCTCGCGGCTGTAGCCGTACATACGCTCGAAGGCCGGGTTGACGTCGAGCACGGTCATGTCTTCAAGGGCCTGCACGATGATGGCAGCCGGGCTGCTGCGGAAGATGCGGCTGAACCGGTCCTCGCTGATGCGCAGGCGGTCTTCGGCCGCCTCGCGGCGCCTGAGTTCAGCGTGCTGCTCGCGCAGTGCCCGCAGTACCACCTGACGGCTGGTGTACACACTCACCGCGATACCGATGAGCAGCAGAACGTTTACGGCCCAGAAGCGTAGATTGACCTTGAAGTCCGGGGTGGCGAGCAGACCCGACACCTCCGCCCAGCACAACAGCCCGAGCGCCAGCGCACTGACGGTGACCGCGACCACCAGCTCCCTTTTCCCCTGCGTCATTCCCGCTGCAATCACCGCTCCCACAAAGCCGAGCAGCAGGGCACTGCGCGGCGACCCGTAGGCCAGCATGCCGGCCGATGACAGGCCAATGAGCGAAAACACCAGCACGTGGCTGGTCCACTGGTAATGACCCCGTTGCAACAGCAGAT
The DNA here is from genome assembly GCF_013817205.1 of Polaromonas sp. Taxonomy (GTDB): domain Bacteria; phylum Pseudomonadota; class Gammaproteobacteria; order Burkholderiales; family Burkholderiaceae_C; genus Polaromonas. Next base: position 3,790 of record NZ_JACDDD010000115.1, on the reverse strand, counting down.
AGCCCAGTCCTGTCAGCACAAGCGCGACACCTGCCAGCAAGAGTTGCACCGGATTGCTTTGCTGGGCCAGCGACAGCAGCATGACCACCGGCAGGCCAACCAGCAGCATCAGCAGCAGCGAACGCAGGCCACGCGAGTAGCGCTTTTCTATAAGCTCTGCGGCCAGCTGCCGGGTGGATTCGGGTGGGGAGGTGTCGGACATGGTGGGCTAACTAATGCTAAAGCACTGCATGCTGCCTGCCGTACTATTTTTATCCTGCGGCGGTTCAGCCCTGGACGACGGGGCGCGCCGTATCGCTGCACCAGTCGCTCCAGCTGCCGGCGTACAAGCCACTGCGACCCAGCCCGGCGATTTCCATGCCGATCAGGTTGGGAATGGCGCTGACACCGCTGCCGCAGTGGTGCACCACACTTGCCGGATCGCGGCCGCCCAGCAGGGCCTCGAATTCGGTCCGCAGTTCGACGGGGGACTTGAACTTGCCATCGGCGCCGATGTTCTGGCTGAATGGCCGGTTCAAGGCGCCCGGGATGTGGCCGGCCACCGGGTCCAGCGGTTCGACCTCCCCGCGAAAACGCGCGGGGGCGCGGGCGTCGATCAGGGTTTGCGCCGGGCGCCCGAGCTGATCGGCCACCTGGCCGGCGTCCACCAGGGCGGCGCATTCAGGGCCAAGCTCGAAGTTCGACTGGAAGTGAGAGGCTTCCTCGCCGCTGGCCGTCTGGCCGCCTGCAGCCTCCCAGGCCTGCAGCCCACCGTCAAGAATGGCCACGCCTTCGTGGCCGGCCCACTTGAGCATCCACCACAAGCGCCCGCAGTAGTTCGCACCGTTGCGGTCATACACCACGGCCTGCATGTTGTTGGCAAAGCCCACGCTGGACAGCCAGGTGGCGAATTTTTCGCGGTTGGGCAAGGGGTGGCGTCCGCCCGACGCCGGGTGGTCGGCGCCGCCGGCGGTGAGCGCGCCGTGGGCGCCCGGCACGCCGTGTCTGGCGCTGAGGTCGGTGTCGAGGTCGGCATACAGCGAACCCGGGATGTGGGCCTGCAGGTAGTGCTCTCTGCCAGCATGCGGCTGCATCAACTCGAAGCTGCAGTCAAAGATTCTCAGGGGCTGCACGCCGGCCATCAGGGCCCGCAACTCTTGGGCGGAAATCAGGGTGGTGTACATGGAATACTTTCAGAAATGTCCCGTGATGTGCCGGGTCGCCAAGCGAAACCCCAAGTATGCCGTGTCGCAACGTCGAGCCGCAAAGGTTTTGCACCGCGCTTTAGGTCGGGGCCAAGGTCCGGCGGGCCGGGCGGCTCAGTGTTCTTCGGCCGGAGCGCCCGGCGCGGCGCGGGCGCGCAGTACGGTGGCCGCGATGCCGCTGGCCATGATCAGCGCCATGCCGGCCCAGCCGATCAGCGGCAGCCGCTCGCCGAACAGCAGCAGGCTGTAGATGGCGCCAAAAACAATCCCGGAGTACTGCAGGTTGGCCACCACCAGCGTGGCGCTGCGGGTTCTGGCCAGGCTGTACGCACGTGTCATGCAAAGTTGCCCCAGCGAGGCCAGCACGCCCAGCGGAATCAACCAGAGTGCCGGCTTCCAGTGCCATTCAGATACCCCGGTGACAGTGATGGCCAGCCCGCCGGCCACAGCCGAGCCGACCGCGAAATAAAACACCGTGCGAGTCTCGGGCTCGCCAATTCGCGCCAGCGCCATCACCTGCATGTAGGCAAAAGCGGCCAGCAGGCCGGACATCAGACCGACCAGACCGGCGAAGGCCTGGTTCTGTTCGATGGTGGGCCGCAGCATCATGATGACGCCGATAAAACCGGCAATCACTGTCAGCACGAGAGGGCCTTGGTTGAATGTTGCCCCCACGCTTGTCGCTTCGCGTACCGCGCTGCCCCCCGAGGGGGCGCTGCGCCTGCGGCCCGGCACAGCCGGTTCCGCGGCCCCGTCTTGGGAAGAGGGAGTTGCCGTGTTTGTCGCGTCGGTGCTGCGCGCCGGCAGCAGGCCCATTAGCAACGCGCCGCCGACCAGGAAGGCGGCAATCCAGACGCTGCTCATGTAGTTCAGTGTCATGGCTGTGGCCAATGGCAGCTGGGCAATCGCGTAAAACCAGGCGCCCAGCGAGATCACGCCGACCAGGCTGCGCCACATGTGCATGCCAGGATAACGCGTGGCCAGCGGTATGCCGCGCGAGCGGGCCAGTAGCCACATGAACAAGATGCCCAGCAGGCCGCGATAAAAAACCAGCTCGGCGCTGTTGAAATGCTCGGACGCAAACTTCACGCAGACCGCCATGGTCGCAAAGAAAAAGGCGGCCGCCAACATCCAGAGGGCTTGCATGGGTTCGAATCTTTACAGGTAAAAAGTGCCGCCAGCCCTTGTGGGGCGGGCGAATACAGCTATCAAATCAGGAGTATTGGGTGGCTGGAGCGAGCGGACTCACAGCATCTGTGTGGTCTTGCTGGCACCCATTTCGCGCCGATACCACTCGTGGAAATGCTGCATGCCGTCCTCCATCGGGCTCTGGTAGGGGCCGAACTCGTTGTCGCCGCGCTGCATCAGGGCCTTGCGGCCGGCGTCCATGCTGAGCGCTATTTCGTCATCCTCGACGCAGGTTTCCATGTAGGCGGCCTGCTGGGCTTCGACAAACTCGCGCTCAAAGGCACATATTTCTTCGGGGTAATAAAACTCCACCACATTGAGCGTCTTGTCCGGCCCCTGCGGGTGCAGGGTGCTGACCACCAGCGCGTGCGGGTACCACTCGACCATCACGTTAGGGTAGTAAGTCAGCCAGATCGCGCCGTATTTCGGCGGCACGCCACCGCGGTACTGCAGCACCACGTCGTGCCATTTCTTGTAGACATCGGTGCCGGGCTTGCCGAGCTTGTCGGACACGCCCACGGTTTGCACCGAGTAGTTGGGCGTCAGTTCCCAGCGCAGGTCGTCGGTGGTGACAAACCCGCCCAGGCCCGGGTGGTAGGGGCCGACGTGGTAGTCCTCAAGGTAAACCTCGATGAAGGTCTTCCAGTTGTAGTTGCACTCGTGCAGGCGGATGTTGTCGAGCTGGTAGCCGGTGAAACCAAGGTCCGCCATGTGGCCCAGCGGCGCCATTTCGGCGGTGATGTCGCGGCCGTTGTTTTCGAACACCAGGCCGTTCCAGACGCTGGTCTGGTAGCGGTTCAGATTAAGGCAGGGGTCGACCTGGAAGTGCGGCGCGCCGATCAGCTCACCGTTGGTGTTGTAGGTCCAGCGGTGCAACGGGCAGACGATGTTGCTGCCGGTATTGCCGCGACCCTGCAGCATGGTGGATTGGCGGTGCCGGCAGACGTTGGAAATCAGCTCCACGCCGGTAGCATTGCGTACCAGGGCGCGGCCACCCAGTTCCTGCGGCAGCGCGTAGTAGTCGCCCAGGTTCGGGACCGCCAGCTCATGCCCCACATACCGCGGGCCGCGCGCGAACAGCTTTTGCTGCTCACGCTGGTACAGGCCGGCATCAAAATAGCTGGAGACAGGGAGCTGGCTGGTGGCCTGCAGCAAGCGGAGGCTGAGATCTGACATGCATGTGCCCGAACAGGCGAGGGGGTAGATGTGAAGAGGCTGACAGTCGCCACCAGGGCGCAGCTGCGAGGACGGAAAAACCTGGTGCAATTGTACCGTGGGCCCTTGTACGTGCTGCCCGGAAGTGGTCCGCGACGCACCCCGGAAAAAGGGGGAGGGTGCAGGGTGCGGTGGCGCCGGGCTGGCCGGACCGGCGCAACCGCCTAAAATCAGCGTTTCCCGCAAATAACCATGGCCAAAAC
>NZ_JACDDD010000028.1 GCF_013817205.1 Polaromonas sp. | reverse complement strand
GGAGGAAAACCAATCAAGGAATTCGCTCCAGGTGCGCGGGTAGTCTTGGGCGGGAACTGGCATAATAACTGGGTATTTATCCAGTATATCTGCATCCGCTGGAGCTAAGCGGATACCTCTTCCAGACATACAGCCCCCCTTGCCGTTGAGCGCCCGTTCTGGCGGTCTTAGGGAGCTTGGTCAAAACCGCCTGAAAGACCCCAACACCGCGGTTTTGGCCAGAAAACCCCATTTTATTGCTCAATTTGATATATCAAAATACTTTAATATTATTGACAAGTTATTTAGACCACTCATAGAATTCGCCGTCCCGACAAAACCAAGGGACAACCCGAATACGCTGCCGAACCCGGCAAAGTCAGACAAGGGGTCCCTACCCCAAGGCAAGCGCCTTGGTTTGACGGCGACCCAATCAAGGTGTGACGGCTCAAAGAGCCGCCGCACGTAGAAAGGAGTGCTATGACAGCGCCAGGACAATCAAGCCCCGTATCCACCTTGCGGGCAATTCAGAAAAACGTGGGTGCCAGTCTGTCCAATATTGCGGACGACATCGCCCAAGGCTTCTTCGAGATCACGCACAACAGCTTTGCCCTGGTTGGCCTGGCTGTGGTGTTCGCCGTGATCACCCTCACCGCCCGGCCCGACCTGCGCCAGGCAGGCGAATCGCAGCTGATGAGCTGGCTGCAGGAGCGCCAGGAAGCCGCGATAGGCTTTACCGAGCCCGCTGCCATCGATCGCGCCACCGCCGCCAACCCCAAGGATCTGCCCAAGCAGCAGGCCGCTGTGGCCTTCTGGTTGAGCCGTAAATACGGCGTCGCGCCCGAACCCTTGAGCGTTCTGGTGGCCGAGGCGTTTGTGATCGGCCAAAAAGCCAAGCTGGACCCTACTCTCATCCTGGCCATCATGGCGATCGAATCGGGCTTCAACCCCTTCGCGCAAAGCCCGGTCGGCGCCCAGGGCCTGATGCAGGTCATGACCAAGATTCACCACGACAAGTATGAAAACTTTGGCGGCAAGTTGGCCGCCTTCGACCCGGTGACCAATCTGCGGGTCGGTGTCAAGGTGTTGCAGGAATGTATTGCCCGCGCCGGTTCGATCGAAGCCGGTCTGAAGTTCTATGTAGGCGCAGCCAACCTGGAGACGGACGGCGGTTACGCGGCCAAGGTCATGGCCGAACACGCCCGCCTCCTGGCCGTCGCCAATGGCCGGGCCCCGGTCTACGCCCCGGTGCGGCCGCCGCTGGCCATTCCCGCATCCATGCCGCGGAGCACCGACAGCCCCGACATGACCGGCCCCAAGGATAGCGACAAGGTCGCCGGCCTGTCGATCTCCTGAGGTCTTGGTCAGGTGCGGCCTGCGCCGCACAGTGACTCCGCTACACTAGGCAGGTGCGCGACTGGCGATAGGCTGGCCCTGATCACGGGGCAAGGCTGACGTGGGATACCACTGGGAAGCGCACCGCTGGCCGTCATCGGCGACACCAGCGATCAGCCGTTCGCCTGGGCAGCCCTTGTTTCATGCACAACCGTGCCAGGACAGGGACCACGTCTTGAAGGACTGCCATGTATCACCGAAATATCCTCGTCGAACAAACCGATCCCGAACTGTGGGCTGCCATCGTCGCTGAAAACGCGCGCCAGGAGCACCACATCGAGCTGATCGCCAGCGAAAACTACGCCTCGCCCGCCGTCATGGCCGCGCAGGGCTCGCAGCTCACCAACAAATACGCCGAAGGCTACCCGGGCCGCCGCTACTACGGTGGCTGCGAACATGTGGACGTGGCCGAGCAACTGGCCATAGACCGCATCAAGCAGATCTTTGGCGCTGAAGCCGCCAACGTGCAGCCGCATTGCGGCGCGTCGGCCAATGAAGCCGTCTTCCTGGCCTTCCTGAAGCCCGGCGACACCATCATGGGCATGAGCCTGGCCGAAGGTGGCCACCTGACCCACGGCATGGCGCTCAACATGAGCGGCAAGTGGTTCAACGTCGTCAGTTACGGCCTGAACGACAAGGAAGAAATCGACTATGACGCGATGGAGCGCAAGGCCCACGAGTCCAAGCCCAAACTGATCATCGCGGGCGCTTCGGCCTACAGCCTGCGCATTGACTTTGAACGCTTTGCCAAGGTGGCCAAGGCCGTCGGCGCGATCTTCATGGTCGACATCGCCCATTACGCTGGCCTGGTGGCTGCGGGCGTGTACCCGAATCCGGTACCGCACGCCGACGTGGTGACCTCCACCACCCACAAAAGCCTGCGCGGCCCGCGCGGCGGCATCATCCTGATGAAAGCCGAGCACGAAAAAGCCATCAACAGCGCCATCTTCCCCGGCCTGCAAGGCGGCCCGCTGATGCATGTGATTGCGGCCAAGGCCGTGGCTTTTAAGGAGGCGTTGGCCCCCGAGTTCAAGACCTACCAGCAACAGGTGTTGAAAAACGCCCAAATCGTGGCCGAAACACTGACCCTGCGCGGCCTGCGCATCGTCAGTGGCCGCACCGAAAGCCACCTCATGCTGGTGGACCTGCGCGCCAAAGGCATCACCGGCAAGGAAGCCGAGGCGGTACTGGGCAGCGCCCACATGACGATCAACAAGAACGCCATTCCCAACGACCCTGAAAAACCGATGGTCACCAGCGGCGTGCGTATCGGCACCCCGGCGATGACCACACGCGGTTTCAAGGACGAGGAAGCCCGTTTGACCGCCAACCTGATCGCCGACGTGCTCGACAATCCGCGCGACGCGGCTAACATCGACGCGGTGCGCGCCAAGGTCAATGCGCTGACCAGCCGTTTCCCGGTTTACCGCTGACCATGCCGCGCCCGGTTGCTACGCTTTTGATAGCTGCTTGCGCCCGTATCATGAGGGCTGGAGGCCAATAATGCTTACAATCCAAGGCAAAGCCGCATGAAATGCCCCTTCTGCGGCAACCTCGAAACCCAGGTCGTCGAGACCCGGGTGGCGGAAGACGCAGACTTCATACGCCGCCGCCGTCAGTGCGGTGCGTGTGAAAAACGCTTCACCACCTACGAGCGGCCCGACGTCAACTTCCCCGCCATTGTCAAGAAGGACGGGCGCCGCATCGAATACAAGCGCAGCAAGATCCTGGGGTCCATGAACCTAGCACTGCGCAAACGCCCCGTCAGCACCGAACAGGTGGATTCGGCCATCGAGCGGATCGAGGAAAAGCTACTGAACCTCGGCCTGCGCGAAGTGCCCTCCACGCGGCTGGGCGAGCTGGTCATGCGCGAGCTGAGAAAGCTAGACAAAGTCGCCTACGTTCGTTTTGCCAGCGTTTACCGCAGTTTTGAGGACATTGACGAGTTCAAGACGCTGGTGGATGAGGTGCGGCGGTAACCTTTTCCTTCCCGATCTGACTTATCGCCAACACTCGGCGACTGTTGGACCCGTTGCACTTCTACCCTTGACACCTGTATTGGTGATGGTGAGCGACCCGCACTTGTCCGCCGCCATACTGCCGGAAGGGACTGCTGTCAGGGTATACGAGTTGACCGTAGCCGCAACGCTCAGCGTGTACCGCGTGGTGGCTCCAGCCGGAATCGTTTGCAAACGCGCAGGTAGTGCCGGATTGCCATTCGCAGCCGTGCTGTAACGATTGCTGGCGCCGTAGTAACGTTCCATGAACTGCTGGGCCTCAAGCAAGGCCGCGGTCGCTTCCGACCGGTTACCCCGCATGATGTGCTCCGTGTAAGCGGGGTAGGCAATTGCAGAAAGAATACCGATGATGGCCACCACAACCATGATTTCGATCAAGGTGAAGCCTGAATGGCGCCGCGCGGGACGGCGCTCTACGGAGACATAAACGGCTTGCATGGACGTACTTTCTTAGCGGATGGGTGGATTGATGATTCTGCGCCAGACCCTGTCCTTGATCATTTGGGAGAGAACCGGGTCGTTAGGCACGCAGATGCGGTTGCCGGTGGTCTGGTCAAGAACAGCCCCCATGGTGAAGCCCGGCGCACAAAACCCGGAGCCACCGCTCCCCGCGCCGGCACCGCTGCCGGGCAAGAACACCCTCTCGCCGCCAGGGGAGCCCGTGAAATAACCCGCACTGCTGGAGTCCGAGGCATTTACCAAATTGTCTCCATTGGTGTCAAAAAGCTTGTACGCCGGATTTTCACCCGTGGCTATAGGCAATACAAATGTGATGCCTATGCCGGTAGAAGCATCACAGGACGCCACATTCTGTGCAGGTGCCAATGTACTGACGAGTGCCAGACTTTTGCTGACGGTCAGGGTCCGAGTTACTGTTCTTAAACCCGTGATGATCCCCAGGTCGATGACCCATCCACGTTGCGTCGTGAAGTCAACATCAGCGCCAGCAACGTCATAAAGAACCGCACCTCCCACTCCTGGCGTTGACGTCACCGTCCGGGTGGCCAGGGACGCACGAGTCATGGGCCGGGCAAAAGCAATATCTGACGGTTTGTCCCATACACCGTAGATGGCCTGCACAGCCGTTGAATTGGCGTCAGCTTCGGTCACCAGCAGGCCCGTACCAAACACCAACAACTTTCCACCATTAGGATGGTCAAAAATTCCGGGCGGCTGGCTGATGGGCTGCGCCACACCCCCGGTACTGGTGGCCGAGAAGAAAGCTGTGCCGCCAGACACTTCAAACCTGCTGACGGCTGCCGCGCTGTAATCAAACTTCCACAGCTTGCCTTTCAGATCGCCAGCAAACAGGTTGGTAATTTGACCAAGACTGTTGCGCTGGACGGATACCCCACTCAAGCCATTGGAACCGGATGCATCCACCACTAACTTTTGAAGAGCACCTGTCTCCAGATTCGCCACAAACAGGACAGCCTTGCCCGCATCGCTCAGATGGCCATTGCCGAATACCGCGACCCATTCCCCGTTCGGCAAGACACCTGCTTCAACTCCAGAATAGATGTAACCCATGTCGCTGTCGTTAGTACTGGACAATTCCCACCGGATGCTGGATGCCCCGAGATTGGCAGTGTCCGTCACATCCAGCGCAAAAATTCCGCGCCCGCCCGCCGCGAACGCTCCAAGCAGGTAATTGCGCCAGCTGGGAGAATTTGCCCCCGGAGCGCGTACATAGGCGTCGGTTTCACGCAGTGGCCCGTCAACAAAATACTGGTGGTAGAGCAGGTTTGTGCCATACGTCTGGTCTGCCAGTTTTTCGAGGTTGGGATACACAATTCGCGGCACATAAGCAAAAACTTCCTTGCCGTCATCGGCAGGGATCAGGCCGCCTGTGTCCTTGAAGCCGTGCAACATACCGTCATTGCTTCCCGCAAACAGAACCGATGTGCGTGCCGCTTTCTGCGTCAGGAATGCGCGATAGCTGTTACCACCAGTAGGCAAAGTGCTGTAGCCGAGATTGACCGATCCCTTCACCAGAACCGGATTGGAATTGATGAAATCCCCCAAAACGCCGCTACGCTGGCGGAAAAGCAGCGCGCTTCCTTCCTGGCTCCTGTCGCCGCGAAGAAAATTGACAAAGGTGCTCTGCTGAACAGCGGCAACGCTACCAGCCCCGCCCATGGCGGCCCTGTTGCCAGCGCTTATATCGCTCCAGGTGAAGGCAACGCCGGCAGGCGTCGGCAAGCCAGCATCCCAAGTAAAGATCCTGCGGCTGGCCCACGCCGGCACCTTGGCCTCAGCAGTCCATAGCTGTATGCCTGCCTGCCCGTTCGCGTCCAGTGCGAAGGCCTGCACGTCACCACTCCACGCCCCTGTCTTGTACAGTGGAACATATTTGCGATTTCCATCCTGCAAGGTGGTGGCTGCAGTTGCAACACCTGCCTCTCGCAGCTCTCGTTGCAAGGTCTGTCCGATCGATCTCCGTATTGCATCAGCCAGTTCGTTGGGGTCTTTGGCACTGAAAAATGCACCACGGCTGTTGACCGCCGCATGCCAGAGATCATCAATCTTGTCGGAGCCCCAGGATTTGGTCTCGTTAAACAAAAAGGGCAGATCCGTATCCGGGTTTAGCGTTCCTCTTACACCCAATCCAACGGTGAAGTTCACCATATGCTGCCAAAAGGCCGGGTTATCCAGCGACGCGACGACTTTGTTGTCTAAATCGGTCCGTAAATCATTTTTCCAGTATTTCATCGCATAGTCGGCCAACCTGTTTGAAGACCCGTCCTTGTAGGGCGGAATCGGATTGTATTGATAAGAAGGTCCTGGACCACTTATGTTGAGCCCAGCGGTGTTGTCATCGTTGCCTACTTCTATCAGGCCCGGAGTAGCGGGATTGTCAGCCGTTGCCTGGGAGGGCAGGCTGTCATTCCAATAGCCGTCTGTGACCAAAAGGTGGTAGGCCCTACGGCAGGTTTTGTGGGCATTGGGGGTTGAAGAACCGGGAGTGTCCGACCATGGGCCGCGGTTGCCGGTTCGGGAAAAATAGTTACCCGCCTCCTGCATCGCCAGGCGCAAAGGCGTCCCGCCGTCCGCAGGAACTGCGTATAGCCAATCAAACATTGTGCTTTTTCGACTGGCCGTGAAGTCACGCACACCAGATTCAATCACACGGGTGTCCACGTTATCAATACTGGTCAAACCCTTGTTGATTCGACCGTAACCAACGCGAAAGGTATCGGCGGCCTCTGAAAACGCTTCGGCGACGGAGCCACGAGCCAGCAGGCTGCGTGTGCGGTAATACGTGAACCAGTTGGCAAAGTTCTGCCGCTCCTGATCGAGTGTGCAAGTGCCGCCGGTGCAATCGATGCGATTCGGGTATTTGGTGTAAGTGGTGCCCAAGCTGGCGTTGATGGTGAACTTGGTGTAACTTTCCGCGAGGGTAGCGTCCAGATATTGACCCGCCCCGTTTTTCCGCAGGCGGTAGTACAGACCAGGGTCATAATCGAAATTCTGATTGCTGCCATCACAACTACTGGCATTGCCACTCGGCCTAAAACACCACCGAATCGAGTTATCAGTCATAACCCGAACGTTAGTCAAATCAATCGTTCCACCCGACACTGCATTCATGGGATCACGTGGCGCTGCACTCACTGAAGCATTCGCCATACGACCACCGGCGGCCAACGGCCAGGGCCGATAAAGCACCTCGGGGTTGTAGTAGATGGTGTTGGAGTCTGGCGACCGCATCAGCGCTTGCCGGTAATTGGTCGATGCGGGGTCGCTAGCAATGGTGCCCACAAAGTGGCTGGCCAGAATCGCGTTGTCACCCGGGTCCATGCGAACGGACCGGCTACCAATCGGGCTGGGCACTGTTTGGGACCCCAGATACACGGTTTCCTCCGGCATGTGCTGAAACATCATGGAACCAGAGTCATCCATGGTCAGCAGAATGTTCGGTTTGACGCCACCACCGTCCCGGCTGAGCAAAGGCTTCTGTGCAGGCTGGGCCGCGACCAGCGGGACGCCCAGGATTGCCACGATTCCGACTGCGAGAAGCAGGCGATTTGAAGAGAAGTAGTGTGAGCAATACATGGATGCGCTCCTTAATTTAAAGCCAAAGTGGACTGCAGCCAGACCACCGAGCCGCCCGTGGTCTTACCCGTTCCTGCATTCGCGGTGTAGTCGGGGCTGAAGCCCCGGGCTGTGATGACGTAAACAATGTTGGTATCTTTCAGCGCCTGCTTTTCTGCAACACATTGCGGAAGCGTCGAAGGCTTGAATGCGCTGTTTGACGATTTGATTTGTAACTCGGGCAATACCGTCAGCGTTGCCGACGCCCCACCACCACCTAACCAGGTATCGGTGCGATTCCAGGCTGGGTCGGCTTCAAAGGCAGTTGTAACAATATTTGCCTCCTGCAGCGTTGCAACACGCGCCGCGTCGGCCTTGGCGAGCTCGGCTTCACAATAACGCAAGGCTGCCTCGGCATATTGCTGGGCCAGGCTTTGCATGCGCATATTGTTGGTGACCCGCTCATCAGACGTGGCGTTGCGAATGGCCGCCGCTGATGTCAGACCAATGATCACCACCATGATCAGCACAATGATCAATGAAACACCGCCCTGCCGGCGTCGGCGTGACATGCAAAAACGAGGGTAAAAATTGTTCATGACCATCCTAGAACGTCATCTTGTTGCGCAACGCCGTCGTCGTGAAGTAGGCGCGACGTGCAAAACGGTCGGCAGATACTTGTGCAACCGAGTCACAATCAAAATAGTTTGCCGGGTCTTCGGCCGACAAGACCGGCTCGGCGCTGCGCATCAACAGACACACACGCACACTCACCACATGTGCGAAGGTAGGGTCCAACACATTGGCCGCGCTGACGTACCTCACAATCTGGCGCTTGTCGGCAGGGTTGGCCTCGCCGTACCAGATTTTCATGGTTTCGACGTTGTCCACCAAAGCCCCACCCGAGTTCCCGAGTTTGCTCGCGCAATGAAGCTCCGAGCGCCCCAACGTACTGACAGACACGTAATAACGGTTATGAGTAAGATAAAAAAATGGGGTGGCTGTGGTGTCCTGCGTGAGAGCTGCACCAAGGCAATCCGAGGGCACCCCCGAAGAATGCGGCACCGAATTGCTCAGGTCTGCCTCGTAAACCACCTCAATGGCCGGGGAACCAGCCCCCGCGCAAGCAACGGCCCCCGTGGTGTTGGCCGCAACAAAGCCCGTGTCGCAGCCGAAAACCGCGTGGCCGGAATAGGTTCGCCCGAACTGAAAGGTAGCCGGGTCCATGCTGGTAGGCTGGGCATAACCCGCGAGCTGCAGATCGCGCGACAGGATCTGCAGACCCACCTGCGCATCCTCGTTCATCTGGGCATACGCTGCCTGCAATTTGTTGGTCTGCCCGGACGTGATGTAGCTCAACAAAACAGCACCCACGACGACCAGCCCGATGACGAGCGAAACCAGGACCTCGACAATCGACAGGCCGCGCTGACGTGAGCGAATAAGTAAAGGAGGGCGCTTCATAGATTGATCCTGAAAAAGCTGCAGCGTATGCTTCGGTCATCTTCCAGATTCAAGCTGTCCGGGCACTCCTTCGCCAGCGCAGGCGCTTCATCATTGTTTGCCACCGCAGGGTCGCGCCAGGCGACCCACACATCCGCAGCGGTCTGCCCCGCTTCGCGAGAAATAAAAATCGATCCCTCCGGCAGCTGGGTGCGCACGAGCAGGCGCCACTGCGCAAGATCCAGCTCCGCGATCTGCTGTGGCGAGCAGGTGCTGGCTGCGGTGTTACACAGTTGCGCGGGCAGTGTGGCTGCGGTTGCCTGGCCGGCAAAATCAGTACTGCTGTAGTCATACACACCAGCGAAAAACCCGGTTGCGGCAACACCCCCCGCCGCAGCCAAGCCTTTGTTCGCCCTCATTCTTTCACCAAGGTCGCTGGCTAGCAGAGTGGCAGTGGCACGGTACTGCGACATCTTGGTGTAGCGCAAAGCCGAGGCGTTGACGCCAGCCAAGGCCAGCAAGGCAATCGAAGAAATAACGATAGAAACCAGAACTTCAATCAGCGAGCCGCCTCGATGGAAATGCCGTCGATGGTGGGTCGAAGCCAAAGGTCGAGAGGCGATCACGTGCATGCTGTAGCTCCCGCAGCCTTAAGGCCGGCCCGACCCTGGTTGGAAATGCATACCACCCGAACGGAACCCACGGGTACCGTGCCACTGGGGGTAAAAATGAAAGTCTGGTTCGCGCTTTTTGCCCAGCCGGTAGGCTGGAATGTAAAAAATCGACGATCCATCGCCGGCGTGGTGCTGGCAATAGATGAAATCGAGTTCAGCGCCTGCTGAACCCTGACGATTTCATCCTCCGCATCTACCGTGCCGTCGCCATCGTCGTCAATAAAGACTATCCACCCGCTGACCCACAAATTGCTTCCAGTAGCACAGCTGGTTCCATTGCCCGACTGGCACAATGTCACACGTGCCGAACGCTTGACCGCCTCCGAGCGCGCATAACGCATATCGGTCATCAGCGCGTCAGTCGCAGCCTGGACCGTGCGGTTGACAAGCAAACCCCGGAAGCTGGGCACCGCCAGAGACGCCAGTATCGCGACCAGGGAAACCACGATCATCAGTTCAATCAGCGTAAAACCTGCTTGACGTATCTTCATAAGGGTAAGCCTACTCGCGAACGCCGCCCTGCCCCACGTTTTGCCGACGTCCGGCTGACCATGCCCGCCAAACGGTAAACTTCTTCTCCCCGCCTACCCAAAACCTCCACGTCGGACGCCTGATGATCGAACTCGCAGTCGAATACGCCGCCAAGGCGCTGGGGCGGTCCGCGCCCAACCCGGCCGTGGGCTGCGTGTTGACCTCCCCGGATGGCCGGACGCTCGGCCAGGGCCACACACAGCGCGCCGGTGGCCCTCACGCCGAAATCATGGCTTTGCGTGACGCGGCGGCCAAAGGCCATTCTGTCGCCGGGGCCACCGCCTGGGTGACACTGGAGCCCTGCTCTCACCACGGGCGCACCGGCCCCTGCTGCGACGCGCTGATTGCGGCCGGCATCAAAAAAGTGGTGGCTTCCATTGCCGACCCCAACCCGCTGGTGAGCGGACAGGGCTTTGCGCGACTGCGCGCTGCCGGCATTGAGGTCGAGGTGGGCCCGGGCGCAGAAGAGTCACGTGAGCTGAACATCGGCTTTTTCAGCCGCATGATCCGCAAAACCCCTTGGGTGCGCATGAAAGTCGCCGCTTCGCTGGACGGAAAGACGGCGCTGGACAACGGCACCAGCCAGTGGATCACCTCGGACGCCGCGCGCGCGGACGGCCATGCCTGGCGGGCCCGCTCCTGCGCTGTTCTCACCGGCATTGGCACCGTGCTGGAAGACAACCCTCGCCTTGATGTCCGACTGGTCGAGATGCCGCGCCAACCGCATCTGGTGGTGGTGGACAGCCGGCTGGAAACGCCACTTGATGCTCTTCTTTTCACCCCCCAACGCACGATCTACATCTACGCGGCCGTAAAAAACGACGAAAAAAAGGCGGCGCTCGAGGCGCGCGGCGCCACCGTCATCTACCAGCCCGGGGCCAACGGCAAGGTTGATCTGGCGGCCATGCTGCGCGATCTGGCGCGCCGCGAGGTCAATGAAGTGCATGTGGAAGCCGGGCACAAGCTCAATGGCTCGCTGATTCGCGAAGGCCTGGTCGACGAGTTTGTGGTCTACCTGGCGCCCAAATGGATAGGCCAGGGCGCGGGCATGGCCAGTTTTGGCCCCATCACCGAGCTGTCGCAGGCGGTAGAACTCGACTTTCGCTCCACCGAGCAGTTGGGGCCGGACCTGCGGATTGTGGCGCGGGTTCGCGGGCGCGACGCCTTTTAGCCCCCTGATTGCTGCAGTGCGCCATGCGCTGCGGCAATCTCTGCGAAAATACGCCGATGTTTACCGGAATCATTACCGGCGTGGGGCGCATCGTCGCTACCCACCGCCTGGGCAGCTCTTTGGACCACGGCCTGCAACTCGAGATCGAGACGCCGGCAGGTTATCTCGACGACGTGGGCCTGGGCGACAGCATCGCCCTGAACGGCGCCTGCATGACGGTGACGTCTCTCGCCCCCCAGAACAACCAGTTCTCGATTGAAATTTCAGCCGAATCGCTGGGCAAGACCAGCGGCCTGGCCGAACCCGGCCCCATCAATCTCGAAAAAGCCCTGCGTGCCCATGATCGCCTCGGCGGTCATATCGTTGCGGGCCACGTGGACGGCGTCGGCACCGTCAGCCATTTTGCGCAGGTCGGTGAAAGTTGGGAATTACGCATCCTGGCGCCTCGGGATCTGGCCAAATATCTGGCATACAAGGGTTCCATCACCGTCAACGGGGTCAGCCTGACCGTTAACAGGGTGACCGATCTTGATGGCGACACACCCGGCTGCGAAATCAGCATCAACCTGATCAGCCACACGGTTCAGAACACGGCCTTGGGCCACCTGCGCGTGCAGTCGCTGGTCAACCTCGAAATCGACCTCATTGCGCGTTATGTCGAACGCATGCTCCAAAACGGAAAGACCCCCTGACACCATGACGATTGCCATCTCCCCTGTTGAAGACATCGTGGCCGACATGCGGGCCGGTCGCATGGTGATTCTGGTTGACGAAGAAGACCGCGAGAACGAAGGCGATCTGGTGCTGGCCGCCGACCACGTCAGCGCCGAAGCCATCAACTTCATGGCGCGTTACGGCCGTGGCCTGATCTGCCTGACGCTGACCCGCGAGCGCTGCGAGCGCCTGCAACTGCCCCCGATGGCGACCCGCAACGGCACCAAGCACAGCACCGCGTTCACGGTGTCGATTGAAGCTGCCGAAGGCGTCACCACCGGCATTTCTGCCGCAGACCGGGCGCGCACGGTACAGGCCGCGGTAGCCAGGGACGCCCAAGTCAGCGACCTGGTCCAGCCCGGCCACATCTTCCCCCTGCAGGCGGTTGATGGCGGTGTGTTGATGCGCGCCGGCCATACCGAAGCCGGTTGCGACCTGGCCGGCATGGCGGGTTGCTCACCGTCCGCCGTTATCTGCGAAATCATGAAGGACGACGGCACCATGGCGCGCCTGCCCGACCTGCAGGTATTTGCCGCCGAGCACGGGCTCAAGATTGGCACGATTGCCGACCTGATCGAACACCGCAGCCGGCACGATTCGCTGATTGAAAAAATCGGCGAACGCACCATCCAGACCGCTTTTGGCGAATTCGCTGTGCACGCCTTCAAGGACAAGCCCAGCCAAGGCCTGCACCTGGCGTTGGTCAAAGGCCAATGGGCAGCAGATGAAACCGTCGCCGCGCGTGTGCACGAGCCGCTGTCGGTGCTGGATGCGCTGGAAACCGGCCGCTCCATGCACTCCTGGAGCCTGGACCAGAGCCTTGCGCATCTGGCCAAGGCTGGCAAAGGCGTGGCCGTGCTGCTCAATTGCGGCGAAAGTGCGGCCCAGTTGCTGGCGCAGTTCGAGGGCACGGCACGCGCCAGTCAGGCGCCCGAGCGGGGCCGCATGGACCTGCGCACCTACGGCGTGGGTGCGCAAATCCTGCGGGAGTGCGGCGTTCACAAAATGGAATTGATGGGCAACCCGCGCCGCATGCCCAGCATGACCGGTTACGGACTCGAAATCACCGGCTATATCGCCAACAAAAAGGAATAAAACCGTGTTTGGTGCAGAAAAAGGATCCGCTGATCATCTGAGCGGCAAAAAACTCTCGGTAGGCATTGTTCAGGCACGCTTCAACGAAAGCATCACCAATGCCCTGGCCCAGGCTTGCTGGCAGGAGTTGCTGGTGCTGGGCGTCGAAGAAAAAAACATCCACCACGTCAAGGTACCGGGTGCGCTGGAAATCCCTTCAGCGCTGCAGGCCCTGGCTGAACGTGACCAGTACGACGCGCTGATCGCACTGGGCTGCATCATCCGCGGCGAAACCTACCACTTTGAACTGGTCGCCAATGAAAGCGGCGCCTCGGTCAGCCGGCTGGCACTGGACTACCAGCTGCCGATTGCCAATGCCATCCTGACGGTGGAAAACGTCGCCCAAGCCGAGGCCCGCCAGGTGGACAAGGGCCGTGATGCGGCGCGGGTGGCGGTGGAAATGGCCAACCTGCTGAACGAACTGTCTTGACCCCCTGCAACACCCCACAAGCGCGCATGCCCGACACCACCCCCACCAAACCCAAACGCCCGCCGCAAACCCGCACCGGCCTGACCGACACCGGTGTCAAAAAGGCCGCTGACAAATCGGCCCGTACGCGCGCGCGCGAGTTCGCCCTGCAGGCGCTGTACCAGCACCTGGTGGGGCGCAATGAGGCGGCCTCCATCGACGCCTTCACGCGGGACCTTGTCGGCTTTCACAAAGCCGATTCGGCCCACTACGACGCCCTGCTGCACGGCTGCATCGGCGAAGCCACTGCGCTCGATGAGAGCTTCACCCCCCTGCTGGACCGCAAGATGGCCGAGATCTCGCCGGTCGAACACGCGGTGCTGTGGATTGGGGCCTACGAGTTCAAGCACTGCCTGGACGTGCCGTATCGCGTGGTCATCAACGAATGTATCGAGCTGGCCAAGGCCTTCGGCGGCACAGACGGCCACAAATACGTCAACGGCGTGTTGCACAAGCTGGCACCAGACTTTCGGGCGGCCGAAGTCGCCGCTGACAAAAAACCCTGACTCGCAGCATGACATCCTTGCGGATCGCCCGGCGCGCCCAGCGCATTGAGCCGTTTTATGTGATGGAAGTTGCCAAGGCGGCAGCGGCCATGGCCCGGGACGTCGCGCAGACCTCGCGCCCGATGATCTTCCTGAACATCGGTGAGCCGGACTTCACCGCGCCGCCGCCGGTGCAGGAAGCGGCGGTACGCGCCATCCACGACGGCAACACGCAGTACACCCAGGCCACCGGCCTGCAGGAGCTGAGGGAGCGCATCAGCGGGTGGTATGCCACCCGCTTCAAGGCCGATGTGGCGCCTGGCCGCATCATCATCACCGCCGGCGCATCGGCAGCGCTGCAACTGGCCTGCCTGGCTCTGATTGAAGCTGGTGACGAGATCCTGATGCCGGACCCGAGTTACCCCTGCAACCGACATTTTGTCAGCGCCGCTGAAGGTGACGCGGTGCTGGTGCCGACCACGCCTGCAGAACGCTTCCAGCTCAGCAGTGCCAAGGTTCAAGCGGCTTGGACGGAGAAAACACGGGGCGTGCTGCTGGCTTCGCCGTCGAACCCGACCGGCACCTCGATTGCGCCGGACGAACTGCGCCGTATCCACGAGTTTGTGCACAGTCGCGGCGGCATCACGCTGATCGACGAGATCTACCTGGGTTTGAGCTTCGATGAACGTTTTGGCCACACCGCGCTGGCCATGGGCGATGGCCTGGGTGACAGCATCATCAGCATCAACAGTTTCAGCAAGTACTTCAACATGACTGGCTGGCGCCTGGGCTGGCTGGTGGTGCCGGAAGATCTCGCGCCGGTGATCGAGCGCATCGCGCAAAACCTGTTCATCTGCCCCAGCACCGTGGCCCAGCATGCGGCGCTGGCCTGTTTTGAACCTGAGAGCCTGGCTGAATACGAACGCCGCCGTGCCGAGTTCAGGGCCAGGCGCGACTATTTCATTCCCGAACTGAATCGCCTCGGCCTGACAGTGCCGGTGATGCCTGACGGCGCGTTTTACGCCTATGCCGACTGCACCGATGCCGCCGCGCGGCTGGGGGTCTCAGGCAGCTGGGACTTTTCTTTCGAACTGATGAAACGTGCGCACCTGGCAGTGACCCCAGGCCGCGATTTCGGAACCATGTCGCCCGAGCGTTACGTCCGCTTTTCCACGGCCAACTCCATGGATCAACTCAAAGAGGCCCTGGAGCGGCTGGAGGCCGTGCTTGGCTAAGCCGGCATTCCAGTGGCCACTGCGCGTGTACTGGGAAGACACCGACGCCGGTGGCATCGTGTTTTATGCCAACTACCTCAAATTTTTTGAACGTTCGCGCACCGAGTGGCTCAGATCACTGGGCATTGAGCAGCACGCCCTGCGCGAGCGAACCGGTGGCATGTTTGTGGTCAGCGAAACCAGCGTGCGTTACCACCGCCCCGCGCGACTCGACGATGAACTGATTGTTACCGCCAGTCTGAATGAAAAAGGCCGCGCGTCCTTGATAATCGGGCAACAGGCGCTATTAAAATCAGAGCATGGGCCGATACTGCTGTGCGAGGGCACCATACGCATCGGCTGGGTCGAAGCCGCTGGCCTGAAACCTGCTCGAATTCCCGCTGAACTTCTTGACCGTCTGGAAACCACAACATGAATCAGGATTTGTCCATCGTCAACCTCCTCCTCAACGCCAGCTGGGTGGTCCAGGGCGTGGTGGCCCTGCTGGTGGGTGTGTCGATTGCGAGCTGGGCGGCGATCTTCCGCAAGATCATCTCGCTCAAACGCGTGCAGTCGCTCAACGACGAGTTTGATCGCGAATTCTGGTCGGGCACCAGCCTGAATGACCTGTATGCGGCAGCCACCCAGAACGCCAAGACCAGCGGTCCGATGGAACGCATTTTTGCCAGCGGCATGCGTGAGTTTCAGAAGCTGCGTGAGCGCCGCATGGCGGACCCCAGCACCCTGCTCGACGGCGCGCGCCGCGCCATGCGCGCCAGCTACCAGCGCGAAGTTGATGCGGTTGAGTCCAACCTGTCCTTCCTGGCCACTGTCGGTTCGGTCTCGCCCTATGTGGGCCTGTTCGGCACGGTCTGGGGCATCATGCATGCCTTCACCGGCCTAGCCGCACTGGAGCAGGTGACACTGTCTGCGGTCGCACCCGGCATCGCCGAGGCATTGGTAGCCACGGCCATTGGCCTGTTTGCCGCCATCCCTGCCGTGGTTGCCTACAACCGCTTTGCCCACGATATCGACCGCGTGGCCAACAAGCTGGAGACCTTCATCGAGGAGTTCTCGAACATCCTGCAGCGCAACCTGGGCGCAACCTCCCCGTCCGGCCACTGATCAGGAGAGACGCAATGCCAGCAGTCAGCTCCCGCGGCCGTGGCCGCCGCACCATCAGTGAAATCAACATGGTGCCCTTCATCGACGTGATGCTGGTGTTGCTCATCATCTTCATGGTGACGGCGCCCCTGATCACGCCCAGCATGATTGCCTTGCCCAAGGTCGGCAAGGCGCCGGGACAGCCACCCCGGCCTATCCAGATCGAGATCAGCAAGGATGAAGTCATCCAGATCAAGTCCGAGGGGCAGTCGGTGCCGACGCAGCTGGGCGAAGTGGGTTCCGCAGTCAAGCGCCTGCAGCCCGCCGTGCCGGCCGGCGAGCAGGTCACACCGGTGGTGATCAGCGCCGACAAGTCCATCAAGTACGAAACCGTGGTCAAGGTCATGGACGCGCTGCAAAAAGCCGGCGTCGCCCGTGTCGGCCTGTCGGTGCAAACCGGCAACTAAGCCCGTATTGCTGTCGATGCCCAGCGCCGCCGACCGACTTGACCTGGCACCGCAACGCGATCCCGGTGCGCTGCGGTCTTTCGGCCTGGCGCTGCTGGTCCATGCCCTGCTGATAGGCGCACTGACCTGGGGTATCAACTGGAAACACAGCGACCCGGACCTTTCCTTCGAGGCCGAGTTGTGGTCCAGCGTCCCGCAGGAAGCGGCGCCCAAGCTGGTGGAGCCTCCACCTGCCCCGCCGCCGCCTCCCCCGCCGCCCGAGCCCGTCGTCAAGGCACCGCCACCACCGCCCGCACCTGACGTAGACATTGCGCTCGAGCGCGAGAAAAAGCGCAAGCTGGAACTGAAGAAGAAGGAAGAAGAACTGGCAAAGGCCAAGGCCGAGCAGGACAGGCTCAAGGAGCTTCAGGCCAAAAAGGAGAAAGAGCAGAAGCTGAAGGACGAACTCGCCAAGCGCAAGGCTGAGGAAGCGAAGAAGGCGGAAGCAAAGAAGGTCGAAGACAAAAAGCTAGAAGCGAAAGAAACGGAAAAGCAGAAACTCGCAGACGCAGCGACAAAGAAGCTACGCGACGACGCGATGAAGCGAATGATGGCCCAAGCCGGCGCTACCGGCGGAGCGGATGCCACCGGTTCTGCCCAAAAAGCAAGAGGCCCTTCGGCTAGCTACAAAGGGCGCTTAGCGGCCCTGTTCAAGAGGAACATTAGTTTTGCCAACCCCGAAGGAATTCAAGGCAATCCTAAAGCCATCGTTCAGGTGGAAGTTTCACCGACGGGAGTGATCATGAGTTCAAAGTTGAGCAAGTCGAGCGGCGTGCCTGCTTGGGACGAAGCTGTCCTTCGCGCGGTCGAAAAAACTGGAAGGATACCTGCAGACGAAACCGGCAAAATCGTTTCCGGTTTTCCGATTGAGTTTGGCCCAAAAGATTGAACGAACGAATAAAAAATGCTACCAATAAAGTAGCTGCTTACGCCCGCCCGACGGGGGCTGAAGCCCGATTTCATTCATAAACAATCTGCGCCAACCCCTGGTCGGCCTGCGCTATCCAGCTCGCCAGCGCGGCATTGGTCGGGAAAAACTTCGCGGCTTCACCCAGCTGCAGTTCGGCCACCACGCTCTCTCGCTTGAGGCTCAGGCGCACCGGCAGGCCGCGGCTGACTTCGCCTTGCTCGGACATTTCCTTGCGCGGCGGAAAATCCCGCACGATGCGCTGCACATCCGGCGCCGCGCCATTGACCGCCACACGCAGGTACTTGCCGAAGCGGCAACGCGCCGACTCCAGGCTCCACACTTGGGTGACCTTGAAGCGCCGGCCGAAACGCTCTGAGGCCGGCTGCAAGGTGCCCTGCACAATCACCAGTTCGTCGTCTTTCAGCAGATTGCGGTTGGCGTTGAAGGTGGCCTCGTCCACTGAAGCCTCCAGCGTGTCTGTCTTGTCGTCGAGCTTGAAGATGATCAGCTTGCCGCGGTTGCCGTTGATCACGCGCAGGTCGCTGACGATGGCTGCCAGCAGGGTCTGGTCGCGGGAATCAATCAGGTCATCGATCTTGCGTTTGACGAACTGCCTGACCTCGGTTTCAACTTCATCAAAAAGGTGGCCGGACAGGTAAAAACCAATCGCGGTTTTTTCCTGCACCAGCCGCGCCTTCACGCCAAAAGGCACGGCTTCCACCAGCGGCGGCTCCTGTGTGCTCGCCGCATGTGAGTCCATGTCGAACAGGCCGCCCTGGTTGGCGTTGGCTTCAGCCTGCGCCGAAAATTCAAAGGCCCGGTCCACCGAGGCCAGCAGCGAGGCGCGGTTGAGCTGCAGATTGTCGAAAGCGCCCGCCTTGATCAGCGCCTCGACCGTGCGCTTGTTCATTTTGGTCCTGTCGACCCGCAGACAGAAGTCGAACAGCGACGAGAACGGCCCGCCCGCCTCGCGCGCCGCCACGATGGCGGCAATCGCCTGCTGGCCGGTGCCCTTGACCGCTCCCAGGCCGTAACGAATGCTGGTGTTGCTGATCGGCTCGAAGCGGTGGTGGCCGCGGTTGACGTCGGGCGACTCGAAACTGATGCCCATCTTCTGTGCGTCACCGAACAGGATTTTGAGCTTGTCGGTATCGCCCATCTCGACGGTCATGTTGGCGCAGAAAAACTCGGCGGTGTAATGGCGCTTGAGCCAGGCGGTGTGATAGGCCAGCAGTGCGTAGGCGGCCGAGTGCGACTTGTTGAAGCCGTAGCCGGCGAACTTCTCCATCAGGTCGAAAACCTCGTCGGCTTTTTCCTGGCTCAAACCGTTGACACCTGCGCCTTTGCGGAAAATTTCCCGCTGCGACGCCATCTCTTTTTCGTCCTTCTTGCCCATGGCACGGCGCAACATGTCGGCGCCGCCCAGCGAGTAGCCACCCAGGATCTGTGCGGTCTGCATCACCTGCTCCTGGTAGACCATGATGCCGTAGGTCTCTTCCAGGATGGGCTTGACGCGTGGGTCCGGGTACTCGGGTGTTTCCTTGCCCTGCTTGCGTGCGATGTAAGTCGGGATCAGGTCCATCGGGCCCGGCCGGTACAGCGCATTCATCGCGATCAGGTCTTCCAGCCGGTTCGGCCGCGCGTCCCTGAGCATGCGCTGCATGCCGATACTTTCAAACTGGAACACGGCTTCTGTCTTGCCTTCGGCGAACAAGGCATACACCCGCTGGTCGTCAAGCGGCAGGTTCTCGAACTTGAAGTCCTTTTGCGCCGGATGCCGCTGCACGATGAACTCGCGCGCCAGCTCCAGAATGGTCAGCGTGGCCAGGCCCAGAAAGTCGAACTTGACCAAGCCAATTGCCTCGACGTCGTTCTTGTCGAACTGGCTGACCGCCGAGGTGCTGCCGGGCTGCAGGTAAAGCGGGCAGAAATCGGTGAGCTTGCCCGGCGCAATCAGCACGCCACCGGCATGCATGCCAACGTTTCGCGTCAGGCCTTCGAGCTTGCGCGCCAGCTCGAGCAGGGTACGCACATCTTCTTCCTTGGCCTCGCGTTCGGCCAGCACTGGCTCAGCCTCCAGCGCGTACACCATCTTGTCGTTTTTTTTGCGTTCGGCCGGAACCAACTGCAAGGTAACGGCCTGACCGGGCTTGTTGGGCACCAGCTTGGAGATACCGTCGCAAAAGCCATAGGAAAAGTCGAGTACCCGACCCACGTCGCGAATTGCGGCACGTGCGGCCATGGTGCCGAAGGTGACGATCTGGCTGACCGCCGCATGACCGTACTTGTCCTTGACATAGTCGATCACGCGGTCACGATTCGTCTGGCAGAAGTCGATGTCGAAGTCGGGCATGGACACCCGTTCCGGGTTGAGGAAACGCTCGAACAGCAGGTTGTACTGCAGCGGGTCCAGGTCGGTGATCTTCAGCGAATAAGCCACCAGCGAGCCGGCGCCGGAGCCACGGCCCGGCCCGACCGGGCAGCCGTTGTTCTTGGCCCAGTTGATGAAGTCGCCCACGATGAGAAAGTAGCCCGGGAAACCCATCTTCAGGATGGTGTTGATCTCGAACTCCAGCCGCTCGACGTATTGGGGTCGTTTTTCGTTGCGGATCGCCTCATTTGGATACAGATGGGCCAGCCGTTCTTCCAGCCCTTCAAACGAGGCGTAACGGAAATATTCGTCGGGCGGCATGCGCACGCCATTGACCTCAGGCGTCGGGTATTCCGGCAACATGGCCTTGCCGAGTTCCAGTTTGAGGTTGCATCGTTTGGCGATTTCCAGCGTATTCGCCAGCGCCGAAGGCAGGTCGGCAAACAACCCGGCCATTTGCGCCGAGGACTTGAAATACTGCTCGCGCGTGAACTTGCGCACACGTCGCGCATTGCCCAGGATTTCACCGCCGGCGATACAGACGCGTGCTTCGTGGGCCTCGTAATCCTCATACCCCAGGAACTGCACCGGATGCGTGGCCACCACCGGCAGCTTGAGCCGTGCGGCAAGTTGCACCGCCGCCACTACATGCTGCTCGTCGTCCACACGCTGGGCGCGCTGCAGCTCGATGTAAAAACGGTGCGGGAACAGTCCGGCGAAGTACAGCGCACATTCCAGTGCGCGCGCGCCATCACCCTGCACCAGCGCCTGGCCCACCGCGCCGCCCTGCGCACCCGACAGCGCGATCAGGCCCTCGCCGAGTTCCTGCAGCCATTCCAGGCTGATGACGGCCTGGTCGCGCACCACGCCGCGCGTCCAGGCACGGGTCAGCAGCTCCGACAAATTCAGATAACCTTGGCGGTTCTGCACCAGCAGCAGCAGGCGCGCCGGCGGTGCCGTGGCCTCTTTGCCGGGCACCTGCACCCAGACGTCTGCGCCTATCAGCGGCTTGACACCGGCGCTGCGGCTTTCCTTGTAAAACTTCACCGTGCCAAACAGGTTACCCAGATCGGTAATCGCCAGCGCCGGTTGCCCGTCGGCCGCTGCGGCCTGCACAATTTCATCGATGCGGTTGGTGCCGTCAACGACGGAAAACTCGGTGTGAAGACGTAAATGGACAAACATGGCTTCATTCTAGAGGGCGAGGTTGCCCCCACGGTGGTTCACTGCGTGTAACTTCCTGCCCCCCCGGGGGGGGGGGCCGCTGCGCCTGCGGGCCGGCAGCGCCGGTTCGCGGCCCCGGCTTGAATGAACAGACATCCCCCTACAATTCTTGATCATGCAGATGCTGAACATTGCTGCCTACAAGTTCATCGCCCTGGACGAGTTGCCCGCGCTGCAGGCCGCTCTGCGCGATGCCGCGCACAGCCGCGCCCTGCGCGGCACCGTGCTGCTGGCTGAAGAAGGCATCAACCTGTTTCTGGCCGGCGGCGGCAGCAACATTCATGATTTTTTGGCATGGCTGCGCAGTGATCCCCGCTTCGCTGACCTGGAAGTCAAGCAAAGCTGGTCGACGGCCCAGCCCTTTCGCAAGCTGCTGGTCAAGATCAAGCCCGAGATCATTCGCATGGACCACCCGGCAATTTGCCCGGCAGCTGGCCGCGCGCCGTCGGTGGACGCAGCAACCCTCAAGCGCTGGCTCGATGCCGGCCACGACGACAAGGGCCGGCCCGTCGTCACGCTGGATACACGCAATGACTTTGAAGCCGATGTCGGCACCTTTCGGAATGCGATCGACTGGCGCATCACCAAATTCACCGAATTTCCGCAAGCCCTGTTGACACACCGCGATGAATTGCAGGGCAAAACCGTGGTGAGTTTTTGTACCGGCGGCATACGCTGTGAAAAGGCGGCCATTTTCATGCACGAATCCGGCGTGGATCATGTGTTCCAGCTCGACGGCGGCATCCTGAAATATTTCGAGACCGAGGGCCATGCACACTTTGATGGCGAGTGTTTTGTTTTCGACGAGCGCCGGGCTGTGGACGCTGCGCTGGCACCCAAAGTGGATGTCGGCCCCTTGTCCGACAGCCAACGCTTACAAACCATGAAAAGCTGACAGGTCAAATTGCATCTGACCGATGGACGCCATGTTCTCTCCTTCTAGCCGCCCCACCCGCCCCGTTCACTCCACCCGGCCTGCAGACGACCCGGCAGGCACATTGGCAAGCCGATTCATGCAAGTGCGTGCGCGAACCGAGGCGTTGACAGCACCGCTGAGCGCCGAAGATTGCCAGCTGCAATCCATGCCGGATGCCAGCCCAACCAAATGGCATCTGGCGCACTTGGCCTGGTTTTTCGAGACCTTCATCCTCGAGCGTTTTGAGCCGGGTTTCACACCCTTCGACGCCGGCTTCCGGGTGCTGTTCAACAGTTATTACAACGGCGTGGGTGACAAATACCCGCGTCCCAAACGCGGACTGATCAGCCGCCCCAGGCTTGACGAGGTGCTGGCCTACCGCGCCAACGTTGATGCGCGCATCCTCGCCCTGCTGGCGCAGCGGCCGCACCACGCGGCGCTGCAAAAGCTGGTCACGCTGGGCCTGCACCACGAGCAACAGCACCAGGAGTTGCTGCTGACTGACATCAAACACGCGCTGTCTTTCAACCCCTCTCGCCCGGCTTATGCACGCCAGTGGCCGCTGGCCGGCATCAGCCCGCAACCGCTGCGCTGGATG
Organism: Polaromonas sp.; assembly: GCF_013817205.1. Lineage (GTDB taxonomy): Bacteria > Pseudomonadota > Gammaproteobacteria > Burkholderiales > Burkholderiaceae_C > Polaromonas. The sequence goes on along the minus strand of NZ_JACDDD010000028.1, from coordinate 17,893 downwards.
GGTTTTGAAGGCGGACTGCTGGAACATGGGTTCGACCCGAGTTGTGACAGCGACTTTTGCTTCGACAACGAAACCCCTCGTCACAAGGTCTATATCGCGCCCTTCGAGATCGGCAGCCGGCTGGTCAGCAACGGTGAAATGATGGCATTTGTTGAGGATGGGGGCTACCGCCGGCCCGAGTTGTGGCTGTCCATGGGCTGGGACTGGGTACAAGCCACAGGCGCGGCCATGCCACTGTACTGGCAGGCGCGCGCTGACGGCGGGGGCTACCAGAACTTCACGCTGCAGGGCCTGGTGCAGGTGGACGCCCATACACCGGTGTGCCACCTCAGTTATTTTGAAGCCGATGCCTACGCGCGATGGACTGGCGCCCGGTTGCCGACGGAGTTCGAATGGGAGCTGGCCGCGCGCAGCGCACCGGTGCAGGGCAACTTTGTCGAAAGTGCCGCCTACCATCCGATTCCGCAGCAACAGCATCTGAGCGGCACCCCGGCGCAGATGTTCGGCGATGTCTGGGAATGGACCCAGTCCAACTACAACCCCTACCCCGGCTACAAACCCTGGGAGGGGCTGGTCGGCGAGTACAACGGCAAGTTCATGTGCAACCAGTTTGTGCTGCGCGGCGGATCCTGCGCCACGCCGCTGAGCCACATCCGCGCGAGTTACCGCAATTTCTTCCCACCGGATGCACAGTGGCAATTCAGCGGGCTTCGTCTGGCCCGCGACCCGGCCTGAGGCATTAACTCAGTCTGCAGTAGACCGGCGCGCCGGCAGCGGAATCAGTTCAGTGTCGCGGGGCACCCGACCCATGTTCTGCGCCTCCCAGTCGCGCGAGGCCTGCACAATGCGCTCCTTGCGGCTGGACACAAAATTCCACCACATGAAGCGGTGACCGTCGAGCGCATCACCGCCTATCACCATCAGGCGCGTGGTCTGACCGGCGCGCAAGGCAACCGTGGCGCCCGGTGCCTGCACAGCCAGCCGGAGGCACTCACTTTTTGGTGACGGCTTCCAACTCGTGCAGCCGCGCGACTGGCATAAAGCTCTTAGAGGGGTCGGTGCCCGGATAGGCTCAGGATTTGAAACGCGCGCTGACGGCAGCGACGCGTTCGCCGAAAGCCCGCGCCGACTCCAGGTCGCCCGGTGCCATGTCGCCGGCGCCAGCGTCTGCGGGGGCTTGTCCGATGGCGCCGCTGTAGGAGCCGAGGTAGTTCGGATCGTTGCGCTGCGCCGCCTTGCTGTTGCTGGGCATCACACCCTGGCTGACCCACAGGCCGCCGTGCTGCATCGCCAGCGTGAACAGATAGTTCAGGGTCGAAGACTTGTCACCATTCATCGCCGCACTGTGGGTGAAGCCCGCGAAAAGCTTGTCCTTCCAGCCCTGGGTGTACCAGACCTTGGACGAGGCGTCGGCAAATTTCTTGAACTGCCAGCTCACGCTGCCCATGTAGGTGGGGGAGCCCATGATGATGGCATCTGCCGCAGCCAGGGCGTCCCATCCGCCTTCAGGCAGGTTGCCATCGGCATCGATGGCGATCAGGTCGGCGCCGGCACCGCTGGCCACTGCCTGGGCCATGCGCTGCGTATGGCCGTAGCCGGAGTGGTAAAGCACCACAACTGTTGTCATTGTCTTGTCCTGGGTATAAAAAAAAGCAGGCCAGCACGTCGGCGCGGCCTGCGGAATCAACAGTCGGACGGGATCATCCCTTTAGCTTGGCGTCCACACTCCAGGCACCCGGGCCCCAAGCGACGATGGTCAGCAAACCACCGACCACAGCGATGTTCTTGAAGAAGGCCTGCTTCTGCATCATGACCTGATCCACCGGAACATTCCAATAGGCATGGAAGATGAAGGTGATGACCGCAGTGAAGATGGCAATGCCCAGCGCCGCCCAGCGGGCCTGGAAGCCCACCAGCAACAGCAAACCGAGGCCAAGTTCAACCGCAATCGCAATCGCAGCGGCAACTTCTGGCAGGGGTACACCCTTCGACGCGATGTAACCAACCGTGCCGGCAAACCCGGCGATCTTGCTGAAGCCTGCCGGAATGAATAGCAGTGCGATGAGTGCGCGGCCTAGCAGGGAAAACGGGTTTTGCAGTGAGTTAAGCATGGTGAGCTCCTTTTTGAAAAGTTATGAAGAAAGAAAAATAATGAACTGAAGCGCCATGGCGCGCAAGTCAGTGTGCACCACAGTGCAGAAAGTTCCGTCTGATCATGGCGCCAGATCAAACACCAGGACTTCCGCGTCCTTGCCGTGCGAAAGCTGCAGGCGGTCTTCGCTCTCCAGCTTCGCAGCGTCGCCCGCTGCCAGGGTCTGGCCGTTGACCTGCAACTCGCCGCGCACCAGCTGCACATAGGACTTCCGGGCGGGATCAAGCGCCAATTCTGCGCGCTCATCACCGTCAAACAAGCCCGCATACAAGCTCGCATCGGCGTGAATGGTCACGGAACCCTGGGCCCCGTCATGCGACGCCACAAGCCGCAGCTTGCCGCGTTTATCGGCGGGCGCAAAAGTCTTCTGCTCGTAGCCCGGCGCGATACCGGTGACGTTCGGTGCTATCCATATCTGCAGGAGATGCGTGGTGGCATCGGCCGCGTGGTTGAACTCGCTGTGCTGGATGCCGCGGCCGGCACTCATGCGCTGCACGTCGCCGGGCGGGATGGAGGCACCGTTGCCCATGCTGTCTTTGTGCCCGATGGCGCCGCTCATGACATAGCTGATGATTTCCATGTCGCGGTGGCCGTGCGTGCCGAAGCCGGTGCCTGGGGCAATGCGGTCTTCATTGATCACGCGCAGATTGCCAAAGCCCATGTGCGCCGGGTCGTAATACCCGGCGAAGGAAAACGAATGGTATGACTTGAGCCAGCCGTGGTCGGCATAACCGCGTTCGGCAGATTTTCTGAGGGTGATCATGGTGCGTTCCTTTCAGGGAGCGGTTTGGTGGTTCCCGGTAGCTCCAATGTAGGTGCGGCTGAGTGCTTGATAATTGTTTCGGTTTGATGGCATCATTCAAATTATTTGAATTACTACCCCACTTCACCCATGCATAGTGTTCGCGACGTCCTGACCCCCGAAGCGCTGGGACTGATGGAAGCCGTGCACCGCACAGGCAGCCTGGCCGCTGCGGCGCGCGAACTCGGCGTGGTGCCCAGCGCACTCACCTACCGGGTGCGGCAGATGGAGGACGCGCTGGACGTGTTGCTGTTTGACCGCTCCTCGCGCCAGGCCCGGCTGACCGACGCCGGTCACGAACTGCTGCGCGAGGGTAACCGTTTGCTGATCGAGCTCGACGCCGTGGCTCACCGCGTGCGGCGCGTCGCTACTGGCTGGGAGCCGCAGCTCACCATCACCGCAGATGGCGTCGTGTCCAGCACCACGCTGTTTGAACTTTGTGAGGCGTTTTACGCGCTGAACCCGCCGACGCGGCTGCGCATCCGCTCCGAGACGCTTTCCGGCACGTGGGAAACGCTGGTTTCTGGCCAAGCCGACCTGGCGATTGGCTGCGTGGTGGAAGTTTCGCAGTCGCGCGGCATCCTGAGCCGGCCCATGGGCCAGCTGGCTTTTGTGTATGCGGTGGCACCCCACCACCCGCTGGCCGGAGTCACGGGCAGCATCAGCGATGAACTGCTGCAGCGGCACCGCGCCGTCGCTGTGGCCGACACCACCCTGCGCGGTAGCGGCCTGAGCGTCGGACTGTTGGGCGGCCAGGACGTGTTGACCGTGCCGACCATGCAGCACAAGCTCGAGGCACAGTTGCGCGGCATGGGTTGCGGCTTTTTGCCAGAGTGCCTGGCCCGCCCCTACATCGCGGCGGGGCGGCTGGTAGTGAAGACCGTGGACCGGCGGCGCAGCCCGATGCCCATGAGTTACGCCTGGCGCGGCGGCACGACCGCTACCGTCAAAAAAGGTGGCAGGCCAGCGCTTGCTCCGTCCGCATCGGGTGCACCGGGCCGCGGCCTGAGCTGGTGGCTGGAGCAACTGGCCAGCCCGCTGACGCAACTGGCATTGCTGACGCGTCACCACAGCGTGTAGAGTGCAGCCATGACAGCAAAAACAAAACCCGGCAAAAAACCCTCCAAACCTCCCGCGGCCCCGTCCGCCCCCCGGCACTACGCCGTGGTGGGCGCCGGCATTGCCGGCATCAGTTGTGCACGCACCCTGATGCAGGCGGGCCACCGCGTTACGGTGTTTGAAAAAAGCCGCAGCCCCGGCGGCCGCATGGCAACACGTCATACCGAGTTCGGCGACTTCGACCATGGCACCCAGTACTTCACGGTGCGCGATGCACGTTTCGAAAAAGCCCTGGCCACCAGCGCCAGCCTGGTGCGCCCCTGGAGCGCCAACACCGTGCGCATTCTCGATGAAGCAGGCCGCGTCGTGGCTTCCTCCCTGCCCCCCAAAGAGGCGCATTGGGTAGCGGCCCCGGGCATGAACGCCCTCGTCAAACAATGGGCCCAGCCTCTGGCGGCCGCCGATGCACTGGTGCTGGAAACCCAAGTGATCCGCATGGAAGCGGACAAGCTGCACCCCCAGCGCTGGCAGTTGCAGACCGAAGGTCCGGGCGCGCGCAGCCTGGTGTATTCGGGCTTTGATGCCGTGATCCTCGCCCTGCCTGCGCCGCAGGCGCATGCGTTGCTGCTGAGCTCACAACAGGGCAAGGCCTTGATGCCGGCGCTGGCGGACGTCAGCATCGCCCCCTGCTGGACGTTGATGCTGGCCTTCCCCCAGGCGCTGCAGCCGACCTTGCCCCACCTGGGCCCGCAATGGAACGCCGCGCGCAGCACCCACCACCGCATTGCCTGGCTGGCGCGCGAGTCGTCCAAGCCGGGCCGCAGCGCGATTGAGCGCTGGACCATTCAGGCCAGCCCCGAATGGTCGGAGCGCCACCTGGAAGACGACGACGAACGCGTCAAGGCCAAGCTGCTCAAGGCGTTTACTGAAGTGACCGGCATACGCGCAGCGCCGCCCCATGCTGCAGTGCACCGCTGGCGCTACGCCCAGACCAGCGAGGTGCTCGGGAAACCGTTTTTGTGGGACGCCAAATCCCGCATCGGCGCCTGCGGCGACTGGTGCACCGGCCACCGGGTCGAAGATGGTTTTCTGTCCGGACTGGAAATTGCGCTGAACATTTGCTAGCCGAGTGACGTGAAGGATGTGACGGGGAGCGGGGCTCCTTCTTCACCAGCCGGGGCCGCGGAACCGGCTTTGCCGGACCGCAGGCGCGGCGCCCCCTCGGGGGGCAGCGAACCACACGAAGTGGGGAGCGTGGGGGCCACCTATACCGGCCGCTTTGCGCCCTCGCCTACTGGGCCGTTACACGCCGGCTCCCTGGTCGCCGCACTGGCCAGCTGGCTGGATGCGCGAGCCCATGGCGGCCAGTGGCTGGTGCGCATCGAGGACACCGACACGCCGCGCTGCGTGCCGGGCGCCGACGCGCTGATCCTGCAACAGCTGGCAGCCTGCGGGCTGATTCCCGATGCGCCGCCGCTGTACCAGTCGCAGCGTGGCGCGGCGTATCAGGCTGCATTGGATACGCTGGTCGGCAGGCAGCTCGCCTATCCCTGCGGCTGCACGCGGCAAGACATCGCGCAGGCGCTGGCTGCAGCCGGCCAACCCAAGCCTCGCCATGGGGAGCTGGTCTATCCCGGCACCTGCCGCCGCGGGCTGCAAGGTCAGCCTGCACGCGCCTGGCGCCTCCTGACTGAAAAAAGTGAACGAAATCGGCCTTCAGCCCCCGTCCAGCAAGCGCGAGCCGCTACACATTTGATAGCAAACAAAAACCTGAACTGGTCTGACCGACGGCTGGGCTTGCAACAACAAGACGTCGAGCAGGCGGTAGGTGACTTTGTGCTGCGACGCGCCGACGGCCTCTGGGCCTACCAGCTCGCCGTGGTGGTGGACGATGGCGCTCAGGGCATCACTGACATCGTGCGCGGTGAAGACCTGGCCGACAACACCGCGCGGCAAATCCTGCTGCAACGCGTGCTGAGGCTGCCCACACCACGCCATCTGCATGTGCCGCTGGTGCTGGGCGCCGACGGCGAAAAGCTCTCCAAGCAAAATGGCGCGCAAGCGCTGGACACCGGGGTGCCGCTGCTCAGCCTGAATGCCGCCGCAACGGTGCTGGGCCTGCAGCCGGCCGCTGCTGACGGCGTCGCCGACTGGCTGGGACAGGCGGTGCAACAATGGGCGAGCCTGTATGCGCCCGTAAAATCAGTCCGTGACTGAAACAACTCCCCCCGGCGAACTCCCGCCTGCGACCGATGTCGCCCACCACCGCAGCATCCGCAGCTTTGTGCGCCGCACCGGCCGCACCACGGTCGGTCAGGCCAAGGCCTTCGAGGACGTCGGCCCGGCCTACCTGCAGCCCTACGCGGCCACCGCCGTGGACCTTGCGGCAGTATTTGGACGCCAGGCGCCCACGATTCTTGAAATCGGCTTCGGCATGGGTGAAGCCACGGCCCACATCGCTGCGCTGATGCCGGAAAAGAACTTTCTCTGCTGCGAGGTTCACACCCCCGGAGTGGGTGCATTGCTCAAACGCATCAGCGAGCGCGGCCTCACCAACATCCGCATCGTCCAGCACGACGCGGTGGAAGTGTTGCAGCACATGCTGGCGCCGAGGAGCCTCGACGGCGTACACATCTTTTTTCCCGATCCCTGGCACAAGAAAAAACACAACAAACGCCGGCTGATCCAGCCGCCGCTGATCGCGCAATTGATGACCCGGCTCAAAGCCGGCGCCTACCTGCACTGCGCCACCGACTGGCAGCCTTATGCCGAACAGATTCTCGAGGTGCTGGCAGCTGAGCCGCTGCTGAAAAACACCGCCGGCAGCACGGACGGCGGTTACGCGCCCAAGCCGCATTACCGCCCGCTCACCAAGTTTGAAAACCGCGGCATCAAGCTCGGGCATGGCGTCTGGGATTTGGTGTTCACGCGTGTCCAAGCCCCCTAAAACTGCAGAAGTCCCGTCCCGTGTGGTCACAGGGACTCTCTCTTCACCAGCCGGGGCCGCGGATCTGGCTTTGCCAGTCCGCAGGCGCAGCGCCCCCTCGGGGGGCAGCGCAGTACGCGAAGCGACAAGCGTGGGGGCTAAGAAATTCGGCGGTTTGCCCGTCCGGGACGGCGTGAGCCCCAGCTGTGTGAGCCTGCCCGGCGGCGACTGGCCGACTTTCATCGATTTCCTGGTCCAGCGCTTCCCTGATATTTCGCGCGATGTCTGGCTGCAGCGCATGGCAGCCGGTGAAGTTTTCGACGAGTTCGGCGAGGCCGTCACGCAGCAGCGTGCTTACCGAGGCCACATGCGGCTGTATTACTACCGCACCTTGCCGCCCGAAACCCGCATTCCCTTCGACGAAGAACTGCTGTTTCAAGACGAGCACCTGGTCGTCGTGGACAAGCCGCACTTCTTGCCGGTCACGCCTTCAGGCCACTACCTGCAGGAGACCTTGCTGGTGCGCTTGAAAAACCGTCTGGGCCTGGACGGCCTGAGCCCGATTCACCGCATCGACCGCGAGACCGCAGGCATCGTGCTGTTTTCAGTGCAGCCGCAGGAGCGCCCCGCCTACCAGGATCTGTTCCGCCAGCGCACGGTGGACAAGCGCTACGAAGCGATTGCGCCCTGGCGCGCAGATATTACTTTCCCGCATGTCAGCCGCAGCCGCATTGTCGAGGGCCAGCCCTTCTTCCGCCAGGCCGAGGTGGACGGGCCGCCCAATAGCGAGACCCTGATCAAACTGCTGGAGACGCGCGGAGCGCTGGCACGTTACGCCCTGAGCCCGGTCACCGGCAAAAAACACCAGTTGCGCGTGCACATGTATGCGCTGGGCCTGCCCATCGTCAACGACCGCGTGTACCCGCCGCTGGACCCAACGCCCGATGACGACTACCGCTTCCCGCTGCAACTGCTGGCCCAGGCCATCAGCTTCGACGACCCCTTCACGGGTCAGCGCCGGCAGTTCAGCAGCCAGCGGCGGCTCGACTGGCCCTGAACGAGGCTTGGCACCGCTGCTGGCGCCAGTGGCAGTGGCATTGGCGTTTCCCAACCTGAACGAGCTGATGTCGGCCTTACACATCCGCCGCAATATCGTGCAAGATTGCGGATGCGTCACCCTGCCCGGCGTCTCATTGACTGCGGCGCTGGCCAAGGCCACACAGCCCGAGGTCTCCGGCGCCTTGTATGCCGTCTCGTGCTACCGAGCCACTGAATACCTACTATTCTGCACACGCAGAAAGCCGGTTTCTTATAAAGTCCACCCATTCCCTTTGAAGCATTCATTTTGAATTTACCCCTCAAGCCCCCCGGTCTGGCGCTGGCGCCCGCCGCACCCCGCTTCATCAACCGATACAGCGACACCCTGGACGGGCAGCCTCGCAGCGCCCTGCAGGACCTCGCCGACGGCCTGAACGAGGTGGCCGCCAGCGTGTCGCCCAAGTATTTTTATGACGCGCTGGGCTCCAAATTGTTTGAAGCCATCACGCAGCTGGATGAGTACTACCCCACACGCACGGAAGCCTGCATTTTCAGGACCGAGCATGCGCAGATGGCCAGCGCCCTGGGCGCAGCGGGCGTACGCAGGCCCTGCCTGATCGACCTCGGTGCCGGAAACTGCGCCAAGGCCGCCAGCCTGATTCCGCATCTTCAGCCGCAGCAATACGTGCCGGTGGATATTTCTGTCGAGTTCCTGCGTGACGCTGCCGAACAGGTGCAAGGCATGTTTCCGGCGCTAGACGTTGTTGCAGTCGGCATGGATTTTTCTGCGGGCCTGGTGCTGCCCCCTGAAGTCCAGACCAGCGACCGGGTGTTTTTCTACCCCGGCTCCAGCCTCGGCAACTTTTCGTCCGAGGAGGCGCTGGCGTTTTTGCGGCGCATCTCAGACCCCGCACAAGGTGGGGCGCGCGGCCTGCTGCTGGGTATCGACCTCGTCAAGGACAAAGCCACACTGGAGGCGGCTTACGACGACACATTGGGCGTGACCGCAGCCTTCAATAAAAACCTGCTGCGCCATGTCAACCGACTGCTGGGCTCGGACTTTGACGCGCGCCATTGGCAGCATCTGGCACTCTTTAACGAGGCCGAATCCCGGATCGAGATGCACCTGCAGGCCCAGAAGAACCTGACGGTGCGCTGGCCAGGCGGCGAACGCAGCTTCCGGGGCGGCGAACGCATCCATACCGAAAGCTCCTACAAATACACGCTGGCCTCGATGTCGGCACTGCTGCGGCAGGCGGGATTCACCCAGATCAATTACTGGACCGACCCCAAGGGGTGGTTTGCTGTGTTCTGGGCTGCGGTTTAATCCCCTTTCTACTCGCAGTCGTTTGTCAGGCGCGGCATGCCAACCCCGGAACCCAAGCGGGCATGCGCCAGGGCTCCGGTAAGCTGCCTCAAGCCGGGATTTCGTAGCCGGCCAGCAGTTCTTCCTTGAGCGCCTTCAGGTCGGCGACCATGCCTTTGAGGTCCATCTGACTTTTGCGGGCCTTGGGGAACATTTCCTCGCGCTCTTCTTCCACGTGGTGGTCGATGTACTCGCCCAGCACGATGACCTTGGCGTCAAACAGCTCTTCCCCGGCGTCGGTGCCGGAGATCTGCGCAATCAGGTCCTTGGCGCTGGCATGCTCGACTTCGGCCTCATTGAGCAAGGCGTCGTCATCGATGGCTTCACGGGCGGCGGGGTAGAAGATCTGCTCCTCAATCTCCGCATGCACGGTCAGCTCCTTGCATATCTTGTCGGCAAGCGCCCTGCGCTCATCGGCCGGTGCTCCAGCCTCGCTAAGTTTCTTGAACTGGGTGAACAGCTTCTTGACGGCGATGTGGTCGGCATCGAGCAGATCGACGGCGTCATTCATCTTAGGGGGTGCTTTGCTCATGGTGGGTTCCTTGGTATGGTGGTGGGTATGTTTCACGGTGCCAGCGGTCTTTTTTGCACGTGGGGCTGCCAGACACAAAACGACTCTAGGTAGCGGCCCGGGGGCGGTCGTGTGGGACGTCGTTGATCTTTTTGTAGGACGAAATACGCTGGGCCGTCTCCAGTGCAACTTGCATGCTTGTTGGAACAAATAAACACGGTGCAACCAACCGCGTTGCAAGAACCGGATCCAATTGACAGCGGCTGCATGAACCGGCATCACAATATCCAGATGCTGAAATTCACACCACCCGGTAAATTCTTGTCGCCGCTGCTCATCGCTGCAACTCTGTGTGCATCAATGACCACCCATGCCCAAGCCCAAACCCTCGAAGAAGTCCCGTTCATCACCTCCCCCGACAAGGTCACGCTGGAAATGCTGAGCATCGCCGGCGTCCAGCGCGGCGACCATGTGATTGACCTCGGATCCGGCGACGGGCGCATCGTGATTCTTGCAGCCAGGAAATTTGAAGCGACCGGCCTCGGGGTCGAAATTGACCCGACGTTGGTGGAGAAAAGCAAGGCCAACGCGCGCAACGCGGGCGTAGCGGACAGGACCGAGTTTCGGCTGCAGGACCTGTTCAAGACCGACCTGGCACCGGCCAGCGTGATCACCATGTATTTGCTGCCCGAGTACAACCTGCAACTTCGTCCAAAACTCCTGGCGCTCAAGCCGGGCACACGCATCGTCTCGCACGACTGGGACATGGGCGACTGGAAGCCCGACCGCACCACCGTGGTGGCTGTGCCTGACAAGGCGGTGGGCCGCGAAAAGTCGAGCAAGGTTCATTTGTGGACCGTGCCTGCCCGGGTGGACGGGCTGTGGTGCGCCAGCGGGCTGCTGCGCGGCGCGAGTATCAGGCTCACCCAGACCTACCAGACCTTTACCGGCACGCTGGGCTGGGGCAAACGCACACGCGAGCTGGCCGGCACCATCAGCGGCAGTGAGCTGCGCACGCCTGCGGGAAGCAGCGGCGAGCTGGTGCTGCAGGCCGCAGACGATGTATTGCGCATCAGCGCCGCGCAAGGCAACATGGCGCTGGCACAAGGCGCAAGCTTTCGCCGCGCGGCGGGCACGAGCTGCGACTGAGCTGCAAGCTGGTGAGAACGCGCTTTTGACTGCCACATACCAGGCCAGTGCTCGTGCCTAATGGCCTGAACTGATAGCCCAACCTTCAAGGAAAAACCATGCCCCAATTCGCAACCATCTTCGGTGACGTGACATTTACCCCTGGTGACGGCGCGCCCATCGTCATTCCACCCGGTCGTGTGGAAGTGGGCCTGGAGCCGGACAGCGCCACCCTGAGCTGGGATGCCGGTGACGGCGTGGCCGGGCTGGCGGCCATTCCCAAATCCCAGTTTGACGACTATTTGCGCGACGGCAAGATCGTCTGGGAAAAGGCGTAAGGCATTCGCTGCACCGTGATTTCTTCATCTGGCCACCGAGGCCCCGCCAGCCCTGAGATCTCGCGCCGCAAGGCGCTGCTGGCTGCACTGGGCCTGATGGCCCCGCCCGTGACAGGCTTTGGGGCCACATCGTCCGATTCAACCGTCTGGCCACGCGCCTTGCATGTGCCGGGCGGCGTGGCGCGGCTGCCCCTGAGCGCTTCGGCGCAGCGGCCGGTGGTGCACCAGGGCGACGTGCCGCTGCTGGTAGTGGGCGACATGATCGCCTGGACGGCGCTGGTCGGCATCCCGCTGGCAGCGGCGGCGGGCGAAGCCAGCATCGATGTGCGAACGCCTGAAGACGGCCTGCGCCAGATCAGCTACAGCATCGTCCCCAAGCGTTACGGTGAACAACACCTCAAGGTCTCACCGCGCACGGTGGACCTGTCGCCCGAAGATCTGGCGCGTTATGAGCGCGAGCGCGCGCACCAGCAAGGCGTGATGGCGACCTTCAGCCAGCCGCTGCCCGCGTCCCTGCGCATGAGCGTGCCAGTGCCGGGACGCAAGTCCAGCTCTTTCGGGCTGCGGCGCGTCTTCAACGGGCAGGCGCGCACCCCCCACAGCGGCATGGACATCGCGGCCGTTACCGGCACGCCAGTGGTGGCGCCGTTGCCGGGGCGCGTCATTGACACCGGCGACTACTTTTTCAACGGCGGCACGGTCTGGCTGGACCACGGCGGCGGCCTGCTCAGCATGTACTGCCACCTCAGCGCCATGGACGCGCAGCCAGGCGAACTGCTGGCCACCGGCGCACGGCTGGGCGCAGTGGGCGCAAGCGGCCGCGTCACCGGCCCGCACCTGCACTGGGGCGTGATGCTCAACCGCACCATGGTGGACCCGGCGCTGTTTCTGGCCTGAGTTACAAGTCAAATCGGGCCTCAGCCCCCGTCCATAAAGCGCATGCAGCTATTAAAACAATAGCAAAAGAAGCGACCTCATTGCGCCTTTTTTTGGCGTCTGTCACCACATGCCTTGTTCTGGGCAGGCACCTCTAGCGCTTAGGTTGCAGCCACTAGTACAAACCCTGATGATGGCTCATCTTCGTAATTCTTCCCCATCAACCAAGGAAACCCCATGACTGCAAAAAACCTCTCCACCGTCGCCAATGACCTGATCGAAGCCTACGGCAACACCGCCAAAAACGTGATCGACGCCTACCGCGCCGGCGGCGAGCGTGTGGTCAGCCTGCTGGAGCAGCGCTGGAACAAGGCACTGCGTGAGTCGCGCTCGGAACTGACGGCCGAAACTGCCAAAAACGCCCGTGCCGCCCAACTGGCTTTCAGCGTTTATTACACCAAGGGCCTCACCCTGACCAGCAGCGGTGCCCAGCAAGTGGTGAACCAGCTCGTCAAGGTCGCAGAAGCCGGCGTCGAACGCGCTTCTGCCAATGCCGCCTTGTTTGAAGAAAAAACCGGCGTCAACACCCTGTCCACCATTGCCCAGGTCACCGCACCCGGCGCGCTGGCGCTGAGCAAGCTGGCCGCGCAAATCGAGCAGAAAACCGCCGACCTGGCCGGCAAGATCGCCGGTGACGACGTCACCACGGTCAGCGCCAAGCGTGCCTCGGCCTTCAGCCAGCGCCGCGCCAAAGCCGCCTGATCCACCTGAACCGCCTTTTTCAAAGTCAAAAGTGGCGCCAGCCCTTTGCGTGCATGGGTCAGCAGCTATTAAATCGATAGCATCCCGAAAGGTGAGGCGGCCGTTAACAGCGGCCGCCTCACCGGACCAGCCCCTTCCTCAAGCCCTTCTCTAGCCTTTCTCGACCGCCAGCTTGAGCCGGGCCAGGGCGTCGTCCCACTGCTGGGCGATCAGCGCCAGCGAACGCCGTGCCTCGTCGAGTTGCCCCGGCTCGAACTGCCACAGGCGCTCGCGCCCGACTTTCACATCGCGCACCAAGCCGGCGTCGGCCAGCACCTGCAGATGCCGTGTCACGGCCTGGCGGGTGACGTCGGCGGTGGCCGTGAGCTGCGCAATCGACACCGCCCCGCCCACACACAGCACCGCCACCAGGCGCAGCCGCGTCTCGTCGCCCAGCGCAGCAAACACCGCGGCCATGCCGGTGGGTGGCGGCGTCTCAGTTCGTTGTGACATGTTTGTCGACGTTGCGCATCTGCCCCTCCCAGCCGCCGCTGTTCATGCGGAAAGCCAGGTCGCGGCGCGAGACCGGCAAGTTGTCAAAGCCGGACTCGACCACGCTGAGCAGGGTCGCGCTGCCGGCGTCTTTCAGCTCAAACACCACCAGGGTGGCCGGTTCCTTCGAATAATCCGTGCCGGGGTCCACGGCGTAGGGATGCCAGCGAAACGAGAACAGCGATTCGGGCTCCACGCGTTCGACCTGCGCCTCGAACATCACATGTTCAAAACCGGCGATGGTGATGTTTCCGCGGGTGGTCTGCCCCGGCACAAAACCTGGCCCTGCAGGTTGGCGCCAAACCATTTGCCGAACTCTCCGGCGTCGGCCAGCGCACGCCAGACACGCGAGCGCGGCGCCTGGATCGTGATGCTTTTTTCAATACGGTCGGTAGACGAAGTCATATGCAATCTCCTTGTTGCATGAATGATGCAGCATCCGGACGCATCATGCAACCATTTTATTGCATGAATTTGTATCCCACGCATGAAACCCTCAGGCCGACCCCCTGAACGGCCGCCCCAAAGTGAAATAAAAGGTCGCGCCCTCGCCGGTCTTGCCTTCGGCCCAAATACGGCCGCCGTGGCGCTCGATCACGCGCTTGACGGTGGCCAGGCCAATGCCGGTGCCCGGAAAGTCCCCGGGTGAGTGCAGGCGCTCGAAGATGCCAAACAGCTTGTGCGCGAAGGCCATGTCGAAGCCGGCGCCGTTGTCGCGCACAAAAAACACCTCTTCGCCGCCGCCTCCCGACTGCCGCCCCAGCGTGATGTGCGCCACCGGCTGGCGCGCGCTGAACTTCCAGGCATTGCCAATCAGGTTCTGCAACACGGCTGCCAGCAAGCGTGGATCGCCATGGACGCTCAGCCCGTCGTCGATATGGAGTTGAACCAAGCGCTGCGGCTCGCGCTCGCGTTGCGCCTGCTCGATGGTACGTGCCAGCACCGACAAATCCACCTGCTCGGAGCGCATTTCGTCACGTGACAGGTGCGCCAGGGTCAGCAAGCCCTCAATCAAATCACCCATCTGCTTCACGCCGGCTCGGATACGGTCCAGATAATGTTTGCCCTTGTCGCTGACGTTGGCGCCATCGCTCTTGAGCAGCAGCTGGCTGAAACCGTCCACCGTGTTCAGCGGCGAGCGCAGATCGTGCGATACCGAATAGGCAAAGGACTCCAGCTCGCGGTTGACATCGGCAAGCTGGCCGGTGCGCAGCAGCACGCGCTCTTCCAGCTCGCTGTTGAGCGTGAGGATCTCCTGCTGCTGCTGCCTGCGCTCGCTGATGTCACGCCCCACCGCCACCCAGTGGTTGAACTTGCCAGTTTCACCGGCGATCGGAGCAATATCGAGCTCCAGCCAGAGCGGGGCGCCGCCCTTGCTTCGGACCGAAATCTCGGTGCGCACGGGGTGTTTGCGGTCCATGGCGTCGCGTATGCGCTTCAGCTCGGCCTGCTGGTGCGTTGTTCCCCACAGCAGCATCACGCTCTGGCCCATGGCTTCGGCGCGGCTGTAACCCGTCAGGCGCTCGAAGGCGTCGTTGACAAACACCACGTGGGTGTTACCCGAGTCGCCGCTGCGCACTTCGGTGATGACCACCATGTCGTTCAGGCGCGAAACAGCGGTCTCCAGCAGGTGCAACTGAGCCTGCTCTTCGCGCCGCGCGGTAACGTCCTGGAAGTACACCGCCGTGCCTGCTTGCGTGGGATAGACGTGAAACACAAACCATGTCCGCAGCGGCCGGTAAAAAGCCTCGAAGCGTGCGGTGCGCTGCTCGGCCACGGCCGCGCGGTAGCCGCGTTCGACCGGCGTGCCAACGATATCAGGAAACTCTTCCCACAGGTTCTTGCCCAGCAGTTGGCCGGCCGGGCGCTGCAACATGTGCTCGGCCTGCCGGTTGAGAAAGGTGAAGCGCCAATCGGCGTCCATCAGGCTGAAGCCATCGGTGATGCTCTCCAGCGTGGAGGTCATGCGTGCCTCCAGCGCCAGCGTGCGCGCCTCGGCGGCCTTTTGCTCGGTGATGTCCTGGAAAGCGCCCTGCAGACGGATGATCTTGCCGTCGGCATCGCGCACCGCCTCGCCCAATGAGCGCACCCAGATGCGCCGCCCCTTTGCGGTCATCTTGGGCAGAATGAATTCATACGGCGTACCGTGTAGGGCACAGGCCTCAACCAGCCGGATCACCGTGGGCCGGTCTTCCGGCAGAAAGTAGCCTATGCCTTCGTCCAGCGCCGGCAGGTAGCCGGGCGGCACCTCATGAATGGCGCAGTTTTCGTCCGACCAGGTGAGCTTGCGTTCCGGCAAGTCAATGGTCCAGCTGCCCAGCCGCGCCATGCGGCCGGCAATGCGGTTCATGAACATGTTCTTTTCGAGCAGATCGGTCGCATCCTTCAGCGCGTGGATGTCGGTGAAGGTGCCCAGCCATTTCGTGGCCTGGCCGGGAACCTCGGGCAGCGGGTGTGCGCGGCCCAGCATCCAGCGGTAGCTGCCGTCGGCGCGGCGCAGCCGGTATTCGGTTTCCCAGCTTCCGCCGGCGGCCGGCACTTCCTCCCAGCAACGTGCCACACGCGCCCTGTCATCGGGGTGAATCAACTGCGTCCAGCCCCGACCCATGCTCTCTTCCATGTGCAGTCCGGTGTAGCTCAGCCACTTCTGGTTGAAATAGGTGAGCCATCCGTCGGCACGCATGGTGCACACAATCTGCGGCACGGCGTCAGTCAACATGCGAAACTGGGCCTCGCTGGCGCGCAAGGCGTCTTCGGCGAGCTTGCGCTCGGTGATGTCTTCCACCGTGCCTGACAGCGTGGCCGGCCTGCCCTGCGCATCGAGCACCGCTTCGCCCAGCCCACGCACCCAGCGCACCTCGCCATCCGCCCTGATGATGCGGTGCTCTATATCCAACGGGCCGTCTCCGGCAAAAAAATGCTTCTGCGCGGCTTCGTAGGCCTCGCGGTCATCGGGAAACACATGCGCAAGCACGCCTTCAAATCCGCCAGCCGCCTCGTTGCGCGCCACCCCGTAAATGTCGTGGGTTTCATCTGACCACCAGACCCGGTTGCTGGCGATGTCGAAATCCCAGTTACCGATCCGGCCGATGCGCTGCGCGTTGCGCAGCCGGCCGCGCGCCAGTTGCAGCGCGTCTTCGGTGCTTGCCAGTTCCTGGCCACGGGCCACCACCAGATCGGACAGATGTTGCAGCGTAAGAGACAGCGCAGTCAGCTCGCAGTCCGCGTCACCCTCGGGCGAGGACAGGCCATGCAAACGGGCAGCCTGCTGCTGCAGGCGGCGCAAGGGCGCAAGCACCAGCCTGTCAGCGGCCCAGCCGGCCAGCACCATGCCAAGGGCCGCCAGCGCAAACACCAGACCGGCATGCACCGCCGTGCCGGCCTCCCTGCCATGGAATCGCAGCAAGGCGGGGTAAAACACGGCCACAAACAAGGGCAGCAGGCCCAGCAGCGCCACCAGAACCAGCCGGGTGCGCAAACCAGTCAACAACAGTCTCCAGGCCACAGGCTTCATGAGGCTCTTTCTGAGTCGCCGTGTATCAGGCGCCAGCCTTGAACATTCCAAACCAGTGTAGCGCCTGCGGGCGCGGCTTCTGCGGCCCGCGCATCAGGGTTGATACTGGGGCGCCTGCGCATAATGCCACGATGAATAAAGCTCCAAAACCTGCCGATGCCAAAGTGCTGGCTTTCGATGTCTTCGGTACCGTGGTTGACTGGCACAGCAGCATCGACCGTGAAGTGCAGGCTTTGCGCCCCGCCGTGAACGGCGGTGAATTTGCGCTGGCCTGGCGCGCCGGCTACCGCCCGGCGATGGCGCGGGTGATGTCAGGTGAACTCGGCTGGACGCGCATTGACGAGTTGCACCGCATGGTGCTCGACCGCATCCTGCCGCAATTCGGTCTGGCGGACTTGAATGAAGCCGACCGCCAGCACCTCAACCGTGCCTGGCACCGACTCGACCCGTGGCCCGACGTGGTTGCGGGCCTGACACGTCTGAAGCGCGCTACACGATCTGCACGCTGTCCAACGGCAACATCGGCCTGCTCACCGACATGGCCAAACGTGCCGGCCTGCCCTGGGACTGCGTGTTGTCGGCCGAGGTCTTTCGCGCCTACAAACCCGACCCGGCCACCTACCTGGGTGTGGCCAAGGTGTTCGACCTGCCGCCGGACCAAGTGATGCTGGTGGCGGCGCACCAGGACGACCTGGCGGCTGCGCGCGCCTGCGGCCTGCAAACGGCGTACATCGAGCGGCCGACCGAATTTGGTGCATCGCGACCCAAGGACGTGGCGCCCGATCCGGACAACACCTGGCATGCAAAGAACTTTCTCACGCTGGCCGACCAGCTGGGCTGCTGATGCCTGTTGCGCCGCCCCGCCTGATTGTTTTCAACAATCCTTATGG
>NZ_JACDDD010000027.1 GCF_013817205.1 Polaromonas sp. | reverse complement strand
GAGCTCGGCGCTATGGCGCCGACGTGTCTTCCTGAACTCTTTCATGGTGTCCACCTAAATTCATTGGTGGACACCATCGTTGCCGCTTACGCGCTCAAACTCAAGAAGGGGTTGGCCAGACGCTTACAGTTAACCTTCAACCACGGACTTCCTCAGAATCATTGGTACGGCGAGAGGGGGCAGGTCAGTGTTTACGTTGATTCCCCAATGCTGAAAAATATTACTCCGGCTGTTTTCATACGCCCCGCGGAGGGCCGTTTACTGCTGACCGTTTATCGTGTGTGCAGCGCGACGACAAGAGTTCGCGAGATCCGTAGCAAGGGAAATAGTCAACGCGGCAGGAAATTGGGGAAACTCATCAGCATGGTGCCTCCCATTTATAAATTGAACGACATCCGACACCGTCCCCAACAAATTGCGGCAGAAAGTGATGCGAGCGGGACTTGCGGTCAATTTTTCCTTGCCGAGGTCGTCGTTGTGATGGAACATGTCGCCGCCCTTGTAGCCGTTGGCGCGGATGCGGCGGTTCATCTCGCGGGCGGTGTGCAGGGTCAGCCCGGAGATGTTGCCCTTTTCACGGTCTTCGGTGTAGCTGCCATAGACATGGTGGGTGCGCGCGACGGCCTGTTTCATCGTCGCTTTCTGGAGCTGGCCGACGCGTGACTTGATGCCTGCCGATACGCCGGGCATGGCCGCCGAGAACACCTGCAGTTGCCGGTCCATGCCGTGTTTGGCGAGAGAGCGCGTGCTGGCCACGCTGGAGTTGCGCTTGGGGAACACGCCCCACAAATCGTAGTCGCCGGTGCAGCAGCGGCGGTGCGGGTCCAGCGGACTGCCGCTGGGCGCGGTGTTGGCCATGCCGCGCACCAGCGTCCACTGGCCGCCGTCGGCCAGCGTCACGGTTTGTTCGCCGAGCTGGAAGTTGTTGCGGTGCAGGATGCCCCAGGTTGCGCTGCTGCCGGTCTTCAGATCGACCAGGATGAACATCAGGCGGCCGAAAGGCGAGTCGCATTCGATACGCGCGCCATCACGCACCTGGTCAAAGTGGATGACGTTGTAGCGCTTGAGGTAGTCCAGCCGCGCCCTGGACAGCTTGAGCACGTCGGCCGCGGCCATCGACGAGTGCCGCAGCCCCGCCTGGGCGGCGCGGCCGCCGGCGTCGCTGGCCTGGAAGCCGGTGTCGCTGCGCGCGTGGTCGAAAAAGTTCTTCTGCTTGTTGTAGGCCGCAATCGAGTTGCCGTCGCCGAACTTGGAGTACTGGATGTCCGACATCGCAAAGCCGGTAAACGGCCCCCAATCGCAGCTCTTGGCCTTGATGCCGAAACCCTTGGACGAGTAGCCTTCGTCCAGCAGCTGGATGCCGGCGGGTGTCGCGCAGCGCGAGATGACGATGCGCTCGAAGTCGTTGGCGACCGACTGGATTGCCAGCCCGTGCGAAGGATGAAATCCGGCGCGCTCCAGGATGGCGCCGGTGGGTCCGGGTATTTTCCAGACATCCGATTGGGTGATTTTTGGCATGGCGTTGTCCGCTTCTGTTGGGCGATGGGCTGCCAGCGGTTCTAACATGCGCGCCGGCGAAGTCAAGCGCGCCGATGTACTGCCGGGGCGCAGGGGCAAGCCACATGGCTGCCCCTGAGTATGAAACAAATTCGGCCGCAGGGCCCGCCAGTGCTGCGCCGGCGGCTATCAATAAAGGAGCAATCGGCGCGGCGCCGGCCTTGCCTTCAGAGAAACAGGAAGGCCGCTGCCGCCACCGCCGTCGGCCCCAGCGCACCGAGCAGCAGACCGCCGGCGCCCACGGTCTCGTCGGTGAAGCCGCGCTTGAGCAGCGCCACGCCGGCCGGGTTCGGCGCATTGGCAATCACGGTGAGGCCGCCGCCGGCCACCGCGCCGGCCACCAGCATGTACTTGGATTCGTCGGAGATGCCTTCGATCAGCGAGCCGAGGTAGGTCAGCGCCGCGTTGTCGGTGATGGCGGTCAGGCCCAGCGAACCCATGAACAGCGCCAGCGGTTTCAGGCTGGAGACAATTGGCTGCAGCCACCAGGCCTGCATGCCTCCCAGCACCACCAGCCCGGCGAGGAAAAAGCCGACCAGCAGCGCCTCCTTGATGATCAGCGGGCTCTGGTGTTTGTCATAGGCCTGCGTGAAACCGAGAAAGAGCAGGAAGATCGCCAGAAAGGCCACCGGGTGGTGCGCCATCAAAACGACCGCAGCCAGCAGGCCGATGTGCACGGCAACGACGGAAAGCGGCACCCGCTCCTCCCCGCCCGCGGGCGTCGCCTGCGTTTGCAGGTGGCGGCGCAGCACAAAGGTCGCCGCCGTGGCGTTGATCACCACCGCAATCGCCGCCTTCCAGCCGAAGTTCGCCGCCATGAAGGCGCTGTCCCACTGCCAGGCTGCGGCCACCATCAGCACCGGCGGTGCTGCATAGGCGGTCAGGGTGCCGCCGATCGAGACATTGACGAACAGCACGCCGAGGGCGAAGTACTTCACGCCTTCGGGCACGGCGGTGCGGAAGATCTGCGGCGCCAGCATCAGCGCGGCAATCGTCATCGCGGCCGGTTCGGTGATCAGCGAGCCGAACAAGGGCACGGCAGCCAGACCCAGCCAGGCGGTAGCCAGCGGTGTGGACACCGGCACATGGTGCGCCGCGGTGTTGACCAGCGCCATGACCGCGCGCAGCACCGGCCGCGACGCGGCGATGACCATCACCACAAAAACGAAGAGCGGCTCGGTGTAGTTGCGTGATTCAGCGTAAGTCAGCGCTTCGCTGCCACCCATCAGCAAGGCCATGCTGAGGACCAGCACGATGGCCCAGAAGCCGAAAACAACCTCGACCTCGCCGAGCAGGTGAAACAGCCCGGCATGGCGGGGATAACGGTGGGACAGCCGCTCGAACTGTTTGGCGGCAAAGGTGTGCAGCAGGGCCACCGCAAAAATCACGGCGGCGATGATCTGGACGTGCTGGGGGATGGAACTCATGGGCGCAGGTACTCCGCGTGGCGGCCCGACCGACGCATACCTGCCCTGGCGCGAATGCGCTGACACCCGCCTGTATTTTAACAGGCGTCCCGGCAGCTCTCAGCGCGGCGGTGGGACCGGCTCGCCCCACATGCGCCGCCACAGCCAGGGCAGCGCGGTGGCCACATCGGGGCGCGCACTTTGGAGCGTGGGCACATGGCTGTTTGCCGCGCGCTCCTGCTCCGTGCCCAGGTCGAAGTGGAAGGTATAGGCCGGCTCCTGGCCCATGCGCAAGTCGGTCACAAACAGGTAACCGCCGCTTTCGGACACGCGGTAAAAGCCGTGACTGAAGGCTGCCATACGCGTGACGTAAGGATTGTTGGCGTGTTGCGTGGCCAGCGCCGCGCCGCGGTCGTAGGCCGTCCAGACAATGCGCGGCGAGGCATCGAGCAGCGAGTAGTGCCCTTCAAGGTACTGCGTCGGCGTCATGACCACCAGCCGCCACAGCAAGGTGTTGAAGGGTGCGGGCGTGACCAGCAGCGACTGGGCAGCGATGCCCTCAGCCTGCAGCGAGGCGCGCGCCACCTGCGTGGCCTGCTGCTGCGCGACCACGCTCCAGACCAGGTACAGACTGCTGAGCACCAGGCCGCCGGCATTCCAGCGCAGGCCCCGCGTGCTTTTGAGCCGCAGCGCCGCGATGACGCCGACGATCAGCGGCACGGTGTACAGCGGGTCGATGATGAAAACGCTGCCGACACCATACGGGTAGTTGGTGAAAGGCAGCAGCAGCTGTGTGCCGTAGACCGTCATCGCGTCGAGCAGCGGGTGTGTGATCAGCACCAGCCAGATCGCCAGCCACCAGCGTTTGAACAGCGCCGCCTCGCCATGGATGCGCGAGACAGCCCAAGCCAGCAAGGGTGCGACCAGCGTCAGCCAGAACAGCGCATGGGTTTCGGCACGGTGCAGCGTCATGTCGAGCACCGCGTTGCCGTGGTCAATGAAGGCGTCGAGGTCGGGCAGTGTGCCGCCCACAGCGCCCCACAAGGCGGCTTTCCAAACGGCGGTGCGCCGCCCCATCACGGCCACTCCAACCGCCGAACCAAGCGCAATCTGAGTCAGTGAATCCATGGCGGGCAGCTTAACGCAGGGTCTGCGCCCCCGTGCCTGCAGGGACTTGTCGCTGCAGCAGACCGTGACTTGTGAACGAAATCAGGCCTAAGCCCTTTCCAGTCAAGCGCCAACAGCTATCAAAATAGGAGCAAATGCGGGGCTGAAAACGCTTCAGGCGGCGCGCGCGCGTTTGGCCAGGACTTCCATCGCCGCCAGACGCAGCGCTCCCAGCGTTTCAATCTGTGCTGCGGAGACTTCTTTCACACGCGTGTCATAAATGCACAGGGTACCGACGGTGTGCCCGTCAAAACGGAGGCGCGCAGAAGCGTAGAAGCGGATACAGGGCGCACCGATCACCATGGGGTGATCCGCAAAACGCGGGTCGGCCAGGGTGTCGGGGATGACCAGCAGGTCATCGTCACAGTGAAAGAAGATTTCGCAGAAGGAGGTATCGACCGGCGACTCTGCCTGCGATACACCTATGCTGGATTTGAACCAGTCGCGGTCTGCGTCGAGCAGGTTGACCAGCGAGATCGGCACATCGAAGGCCTGGGCCAGCGTTCGCGTCAGGTCGTCATAGACCACCTCTGCTGCAGTATCGAGCAGCGCCAGCCTGCGCAGGGCTTCCAGGCGTTCGTGGTTGTGACGCATGGACGAGGGTCCGGTTGGCCCAGTGGCGGTCATTTGGCCAATCCGGCGGCTGCCTGCTTCTTGCTCATGCTGCGCAGGGTCGCGATAGCCGCAAACTGGCTGGCGCGCGGCCGCGTCTTGCCGGTTTCCCATTTGTAGACCGACTGGTCGGACACCCCCAGCAATTTGCCGGCTTCGGCGGCTGACAGGCCCAGCCGTTTTCGCTGCGCCATCAGGCCGCTGGCACTGAAACGGAAGCTTCCGGCGGGTGGGGCCGCCTCGGCTTCGACGCTTTTGGCACCGGTCTGCTTGCCCAGCCGCCTGACCATCTGCTCCAGCGCTGCGATGCGGCGCTTGAGGGCGGCGATATCCGAGCGATGGCTGGCTGAGGACTTTTTCAGCAGCTGCGTGTCGGCGCGCACCTCCTTGCGGGCGACACGCGCGATTTCTTCCTTCAATACGCTTGCAATGTTGGGCATGGGCCTTTGTTCCAGAAAAAAAGAGTGCCTATCTTAAGACGCCGCCTGTCTCCTCCTGATTCACGGGCTTCGCGGAGTGGGGTCAGGCCACCGCCCGGCTCGCTCGAACACGCCTCTGGCCAGAGCATACAACGCCCAGAGCAGCAGCATCGGGATCACCACGGTTTGCAGCACAAAGACCACGATCAGGCGGATGATGTGTTCGATGGCCTGCTCGGCCGCCTGCTTGAGCTCTTCAAAGCGGGCCTTCACGTCGGCGTTTTCTGACAGCCAGCCCTTCATCCTGTCGAGCATGCCCGGGCTTTGTGCCACCGGCGGCGGGGCCAGCTTCGCGGCTTGCACAGATGTGCTGGCAATGCCCTGCTGGCTGGCCTGGTAGTCGGGCGCGAGGAATTTCTGCCACAGCAGGTCGGTGCCCAAGGTCACCACCGGAATCGCAAAACGCAGCATCAACACAATCACCAGCGCGCGCGACAGCCAGACGGGCACGTCCCGCTGCCGCACATACAGCCAGGCCCAGCCCAGCGCCACGACCGTCAGCGCCAGCGAGACAAGCCAGTAAGCACCCATTGCGATCAGCGCCTTTTGCACGCCAAAGGCCACGCTGGCGGCCAGCATCAGGGTGGAGAATTTTTCAATCAGGTCGTTGACCGGGTCCAGCAACTGGCCGGGCGTCAGGGTGACACCCACACCCAGCGGCTGCATCGACAGCTCGGTGCCCTGCGCCACCGAAATCACGGCGTTCAGTGCGCGGGCCGATGCAAAACTGATCAGCGCGCGTTTCAGGCCGGCGTCCACCTGTGCAGCCGCAGGCCTGTCCAGCGGCGCCCACCAGGCGCAGGCCACGGCGGCCAGCATGAAGAGAGCCAGGGCATATCGGCGAATGCGGGGCATGGCGGGTCCTTGAAAAAATCGCGAACAGAGGCAGGCTTGCCCTGAGCTGGAAGCAGCATACCGCGTCCGCGGCCACAGCCAAGCAGGCCCTCAGTCCCGGCCGGTGCCCGCGGGGTCCGATGTGCCGGGCAGGGCACTGACCAGCACCTTGTCGATGCGTTTGCCGTCCAGGTCCAGCACCTCGAACTCCCAGCCTGCAGCCTCGACCCTTTCTCCGACAGCGAGCAGGCGTCCAGAAACGCTTTGCAGTAAACCGGCGACGGTGTTGTAGCGCCCCTTGTCCTCGTCGGGCAGGTCGCGGATATCCAGCCTGGCCTTGAGTTCAGACACTGGCATCACGCCGTCGATCAGCCAGCTGCCGTCGGCGCGCTGCGTGGCCCAGGCGTCGACCTGGGCGCCCGGCTGCAGTTCGCCGGTGATGGCTTCGAGCATGTCCATCGGTGTCATCATGCCCTGCACCACGCCATATTCGTCAACCACAAACACGATGCGTGTGGACTGCTTGCGGAACTGCTCCAGCAGTTCCATGCCGGTCAGGGTTTCGGGCACAAACACCGCCGGTATGGCATAGGCTGCAATGCTGTCGTCCATGGTCGGCGTGGCGCCGGTGACCGTGCTTTCACCGGCGGGAAGGATCTGGCCGCGCGGCACCAGCAGCTTGGCCACGTTGACCACACCCACCACATCGTCAAGGCTGCCGCGGCACACCGGGTACCAGGAATGGCCGGTGGCGCCGGCCTTGGCAATCGCCTGCGCCAGGGTGTCGTTGGCGTCTATCCACTGGATCTCCGAGCGCGGCAACATCAGCGAGGTCAGCAGGCGGTCGTCAAGCAGGAACACGTTTTGCACCATCTGGTGTTCGTGCTCCTCGATCAGGCCGGCGTCCAGCCCTTCCTCCAGGCTGGCGGCAATTTCCTCGTCGGTCACGGTGCGCTCACCAGCGTTGTCCACCCGCAGCAGCTTGAGCACGGCGTGGGTGCTGAACGACAGCAGGCGAACAAAGGGCTTGGCGACGGTGGCCACCCACATCATGGGGCGCGAAACCAGACGCGAAACGGTTTCGGGGTAAAGCTGGCCAATGCGTTTGGGGACCAGCTCGCCGAACACGATGGTGATGAAGGTGATGATGGTCACCACCAGTGCCGTGGCCGAAATGTCGGCGGCACGCACCGAGGCCCCGAAGGACTGGATCCATGCCGACAAATCGTCGCTGAAGGCCGCCTCGCCGATGATGCCGTTGAGCATGCCGATGGACGTGATGCCCACCTGCACCGACGACAGAAACTGGGTCGGGTTGTCCAGCAGAGTCAGCGCCGCCGCAGCGCCCTTGTCACCCGATTCGGACATGGCATTGAGCCGCGCCTTGCGGCTGGAAGCCAGCGCCAGCTCTGACATGGCGAAGACGCCATTAAGCAACGTCAGGAAGGCGATGAGGATGAAATCCATGGATCCGCAGGCAGAATGAACACATGGCACTTTACATGATCGGCGACCTGCAGGGTTGCCACGAACCGCTGCAACGCCTGCTGCACAAGATCGATTTTTCTGCGAGCCGCGACACGCTGTACGTGCTGGGTGACCTGGTCAACCGCGGCCCGGACTCGCTGGCGGTGCTGCGCAGCCTGGCGCAGCTCGGCGACGCAGCGCAATGCCTGCTGGGCAACCACGACCTCAACCTGCTGGGCATTCGCCACGGCTTGCGCAAGCCGCACCGTGGTGACACGGTGCAGCAGGTACTGGACGCGCCGGACGGTGAAGCGCTGCTGGACTGGCTGCGGCATCGCCGCATGGCGATGTTTGAACGCGGCTGGCTGATGGTGCATGCCGGCGTGTTGCCCAGCTGGAGCGTGGTGCAGACATTGGCGCTGGCCGACGAGGTGGAGCGGGCGCTGCGCGGCCCCGACCTTGCCGGTTTTCTCAAGGGCATGTATGGCAACGCCCCCGACCGATGGGACGATGCGCTGCAGGGGCCGGAGCGCCTGCGCGTGATCGTCAACGCGCTGACCCGCATGCGTTTTTGCACGCCCGACGGCGCGATGGAGTTTGCCACCACTGGCGGCCCCCAGACCGCCCTGCCCGGCTACCTGCCCTGGTTCGAGGCGCCGGGCCGCGCCACCGCTGACACGCCGGTCGCCTTCGGTCACTGGTCCACACTGGGGGCAGACACGGCCGCTGCGGGGGGCGGTCTGCTGAACAACACCCTGCCGCTGGACACCGGCTGTGTCTGGGGCGGGTGCCTCACGGCCGCGCGGCTGGATGAGCGGGGCCAGGCGCCCGATGCGTTTGAGCTGATCACGGTGGGATGCGAGCAGGCGCAGGCGCCACACTGACACTTTCAAGTCTTTTGTGCCCGTAGCCCTGATGGAACGGGCGTTACTAGCTATGAAATCAGTAGCGCCTGGGCGCTGGCTGGGGCATGGACGCGGCAGGCCGCCCGGCCTCGGCCAGCGCGGCGGTTTCGGCTTTGCGAGCGGCCTTCAGGGCCGCTTCGTCCGACAGGCTGCGCGCCACGCTGGCCGACAACAGCAACACCGCCGATGAGAAATAAATCCACATCAGCAGCACCACCAGCGAGCCGGCGGCGCCATAGGCCGACACCACGGCGGCGGTGGACAGGTACAGCGCCATCAAATACTTGCCCAGCGAAAACAGGATGCCGCCGACGGTGCCGCCCAGCACCAGGTAACGCATGGGCGGCTTGGGCCCGGCGCTCATGCGCATCAGCGCCACAAACAGTCCGGCGCAAAACGCCATGGACACCGCCTCGTTAACCGCCAGCGCCACCCGTTCCAGCGGCAGGTAGGCGCCGGCCCAGCCGGTGAGAAACGTCAGCAACGCCGAAATCGCCAGCGAGGTCAGCAGCAGGAAACCAAACGCCAGGATGTAGGCGACGCCGCGCAAGCGCAGCGAAGCGCTGTACCACCACTTTTGCCGGGGCAGCTCGCCGGTGTCGCGTCGCCACAGGCGCTCGAAGGCGTCCTGCAGCTCGGCAAATACGCCAGTGGCGCCTGACAGCAGCAGTCCAAAAGCGATCAGCGAGGCCAGCAGCCCCTCGGCCGGTTTTTGCGCGCTGGTCAGCGCCTGTTGCACCAGTAGCGCGCCCTGTTCACCAATGACGTCGGTAATCTGCTGCACCAGCCGGGCTTCAATGTAGCTGCGGTCCAGCCACCAGCCCAACACGGCCACCAGCAGCACCAGCAGCGGCGCCAGGCTCAGGATGCCGTAAAACGACATGGCCGCGCTCATGCGCAGTCCGTCCGCGTCAATCCAGAGCTGGACCGCGCGCTTGATGGGGCGCAAAGGTTCGAAAAAGATCTTCAGGGAGGATGCCGGCGGCTCGCCGGCGGACGGAGGCGACATCGGCTCAGTGTACCGGGGCGCCGCCGGCACGGGCACCCATCGCCTGCGCGCGGACAGGTAAGTAGGTAGCTGCCGCTGTTCAGCGGCGAGCCGGACGTCAGACTGCTGTCTTGAACAGTGCCGCGACCTTTTTCTTGGGCTTGATGTTGGCCGACACGCTGCTGCGCGAGGACGTGCTTTTGGCGGCCTCTTCCCACGCCGGCTGGGCTTCGGCCGGCAGCGTTGATTCATACGGCTTGTCAAAGAAGGGATCGCGCTGGGCCGGCTGGCGGGGCGCGTATTCGCGGCGCTCACGCGGCTCACGGCGTTGTTCGCGCGGGGCGGCGTCAGTGTCGCGCGGGGCCTCATCGCCGGTCTCGCGGTACATGCGGCGCCCGTCGTTGATGCGGCCCTGTTCCTTGATGCGCGGCTGGTCTTCCTCGAACTCCATGGGTTCGAGCTCGATCTTGGTCTTGATGAGTTTTTCGATGTCGGTAACCAGGCGCTGGTCGCTGCTGGCGGCAAAACTCACGGCCAGCCCCGATGCGCCGGCGCGACCGGTGCGGCCGATACGGTGCACATAGTCTTCGGCGTTGAAAGGCACGTCGAAATTGAACACCGCCGGCACGTCTTTGATGTCCAGCCCGCGGGCCGCCACGTCGGTGCAGACCAACAGGTCAACCTCACCCTTCTTGAAGGCATCGAGCGCCTTGAGACGCTCGTCCTGGCTCTTGTCGCCGTGCAGTGCGGTGGTTTTCAGGCCCTCACGCTCCAGCGAACGCGCCAGCTTGGCGCAACCGAGCTTGCTGTTGACAAACACAAAGGCCTGCTTGATGCCGCGGGCCTTGAGGATCTGGTGCAAGGCGCGGCGCTTGTCGTCGGCGCTGACGCTGTAGAAATGTTGCTCGACATTGGCCGCCGTGGCGTTGGAGCGCGCCACCTCGATCGTCACGGGGTCTTGCAGGAAGCTGGCCGCCAGGCGCTTGATCTCGGGAGAAAAGGTGGCCGAGAACAGCAGGGTGATGCGCTGCTTGGGCAGATAGCTCAGGATGCGCTGCAGGTCCGGCAAAAAGCCGATGTCCAGCATGCGGTCGGCTTCGTCGAGCACCACGTACTCGACCTGATTGAGCACGGTGTTCTTGGCCTCGATGTGGTCCAGCAGCCGGCCCGGCGTGGCGACCAGCACCTCGACGCCTTTTTTGAGCTCCAGTGTCTGCGGCTTCATGTCCATGCCGCCAAACACCACCGCGCTGCGCAAGTTGGTGTATTTGGCGTAGAGCTTGACCTGCTCGGCCACCTGCACTGCCAGCTCGCGCGTGGGCAGCAGCACCAGCGCGCGCACCGGGTGGCGCGCCGGCGATGTGGAGGCGTTGTCGTGTTTGATCATGCGCTGCAGCAGCGGCAGCGCAAACGCGGCGGTTTTGCCGGTGCCGGTCTGGGCCGCGCCCATCACGTCCTTGCCCTGCAGCACGACCGGAATGGCCTGCTCCTGGATCGGGGTCATGGTTTCGTAGCCCATCTCGGCGACGGCGCGCGCCAGCGGTTCAGCCAGCGAGAGGTTGGAAAAAGAGGATGTCATAAAAAAAGCCCGACGTAGCTCCAGCGTGGTAGATGGCGGATGGTCGCGCGGGCCGGGACGGGTTTGCCGGGGCGCGTTGGGGGCCAACAGCGGCGCTGGTGGCAAAGGCGGCGCCACAGACAGCCGGATTGCGATCACGGATCGCGGGGCGTGTGCAGTGCTTCCTCAAGCCCGTATTGTCGCACTTTGGGCGAAATGCCCCGGCCAAAGCCGGGCAAGCCCAAGACGGCGCGCCGGGCACCCCCCGGTGGGTCGCTGCTCTGCCCCACAATGCTACTTATTTGATAGCTACTCACGCCCACTGGACGGGGGCTGAAGCCAGATTTCTTATAAAGTCCGCGCGCTGAAAGTGTCACAGGCCTTGACACTGCCCTGCTGCAGGCCATTGTTGAACCAGCGAGCCCGCTGGGCGCTGGTGCCATGGGTGAAACTTTCCGGCACGATCTTGCCGCTGCCTCCTTGCAGCGCGTCGTCACCGATTTTGGCCGCCGCGTTCATGGCTTCCTCGACGTCGCCCTGCTGCAGGATGGCACGAGCCCGTTGCGCATGGTTGGCCCAGACGCCGGCAAAACAGTCGGCCTGCAGCTCCAGCCTGACACTCATCGCGTTGTACTCGACCTTGCTGACCTGACCGCGCATCTGGTTCATCTTGCCAGTGATGCCAAGCAGATGCTGCACATGGTGACCTACCTCATGCGCGATCACGTAAGCCTGGGCAAAGTCACCGGGCGCGCCCAGCCGCTTCTGCAGGGTTTCGTAAAAGCCGAGGTCAATGTAGACCTTTTGGTCGGCCGGGCAGTAAAACGGCCCCATGGCCGCCTGGCCCTGACCGCAGGCGGTCTGGGTAGCCCCGCGAAACAGCACCAGTGCCGGTTCCCGGTAGGTACTTCCGCCCTTGGTGAAGATGTCCTTCCAGACGTCTTCGGTGTCGGCCAGCACGGTCGAGACAAAACCCGCCATCTTGTCATCGGCCGGCGGCCGCTGGGCCGGGCCCTGGACCTGCGCGGTCGGCGTGCCACCGCCGCTGAGCATGCCCAAAATGGTCATGGGGTTGATGCCGAAGATCCAGCCACCGACCAGCGCCACCACGATGGTGCCTATGCCGATGCTGCGGCCGCCCAACATGCCGCCCCCACCGGAGCCTGCGGCGCGGCGGTCTTCAACGTTGTCGGACTGGCGGTTGCCTTCCCATTTCATATGGTGCTTTCGTGTTTGGATTGTTCTGGGCTACTTTACTTGAGCGGCAGCTGCCGGCGGGGGAACAATGTCGTAGCACGCACAATCTACCGATCATGATTACCTTTTCCCGACTCCGCTTCGCGCTGGCTGCTCTGGCCACCGGCCTGCTGACAGCTTGCGCCAGTCCCATCGTCACGCAGGTCAGCAATTTCAACCAGTGGCCGTCAGACGCCACCGGCAGCAGCTTCACCTTTATCCATCCGCCATCCAGCCGGACGCAGCCGCCGCCCGAGCTGGAACTGGCGACCTATCAGGCATATGCCCAGCAGGAACTGGAGAAACTCGGCCTGCGCAAGGCGGCGCCTGGCCAGACCGCGCGCCTGCTGGTGGAGCTGGGGTGGGTCACGCAGCCACAAGAGCGCAGCTACCGGGAACCGGTCTACGACGACCGGCTGGTTTTTTACCCGCCCTACCGCAACGCCGCTGGCCAGTTGTTTCCGGGCTACTGGGCACCCAGCCGCTTCGGCCCGATCTACCTTGGCGACCGCATCGTGCCCTACACGGTGCAGTTCAACCAGATCAACCTGCGAATACTCGACACGCGGGGCGGCCCCGCCGGCCAGCCGCGCGCGGTGTTCGAGTCGCATGCGGTGTACGAAGGCCAGGCTGCGCTGCCGACGATGGCACCCTACCTAGTGCGAGCCGTTTTTGATGGTTTCCCGGGGCAGAACGGCCAGGTCCGCCGGGTCAATTTCGACCGGGAAACCGGGGCCGTGATCCGCAAGTAAGGCGGCTTACTCGAAGCGGACCGACAAGCCTGCGAGCTGCCCGGCCACCGGTCCTGCGCCGTCCACCTCGGTGTGCCAAGTCTGGCCCGGCAGCACCGGCCAGGCGTCGGTCAAGGTGCCGGTGGTGACCACATCACCCGCCTGCAGCACCGGCGCTCCGGCAAGCGCACGGATCTCTTTCACAAAATGCAGCAACGCCTGCAGCGGCCCGTCCAGCACGTTGGCGCCGGTGCCTTCGTCCCTGAGCACACCGTCGCCATAAAGCCTGAGCCGGATGCCGGCCAGCGCCTCGGCCAGCGCGTGCGGCGGGGTGCCGGGCGGCAGGTCCACCGGACGCCCGACCAGCAGCCGGCCGTGCAAACCCTCGTCGGCCACCGCCTGCGCGGCGCTGAACTTCCAGCCCGGAAAATGCGTGTGCACGATTCTCGAAGCCGTGCGCTACCCAGGCAATCGCGCCAACCAGTTGCGCCAGCGTACAGGAGGTCGCAGGTGCAGTACGCAGGCCGAACAGAATCTCGGGCTCGATGCGCGGTTCGCACAGGCCTGCGAGCGACAGCACGCCTGCGTTCGGTCCCGTTGCGCCGACGCGGATCAGGCTGCATTCCCAGACGGTTCCCCAAATTGGCGCATAAACCCCATAACGCGGCCAGATCGTTCGGTTGGTGAAACCAACCTTGTAACCGGCCGGGCGTTCACCCGCCGCGACACGCGCGGTGCGCACGGCGAGCGCTGCGGCATAGCCGGCAGGCACGTCGGCAGGAAAGCTGGCTGGCCAGGCAAGAGGACTGGCCTGCAGTCGGGCCGAGGAAATTTCGGCCGCGAGGCTGTCAGTTGAGAGGGTCATGCGGCGATGTTAGCCAAAACGGCGCCAGAGCTACGCACAATAGGCGCATGCGCACCTCCAACGCGGCCAGCCCGCCTCCCACCGTCCTGCTGACCGGGTTCGACCCTTTTGGCGGAGAAGCCCTGAACCCGAGCTGGCAGGCCGTCCAGGCGCTGCACGGACGGCGCATCGCCAGACACAGGGTGGTCGCCGCACAACTGCCCACGGTATTTGATGCCTCACTGTTGAAGCTGACGCACCTGTTGCGCGTGCACAGGCCGGCGCTGGTTATTTGCGTGGGGCAGGCCGGCGGGCGAGCCGCGATCTCGCTGGAGCGCGTGGCCATCAACGTCAATGACGCACGCATTCCTGACAATGCAGCAGCGCAGCCGGTGGATACGCCGGTGGTGGTCAACGGTCCGGCGGCCTATTTCACCAGCCTGCCGATCAAGGCCATGTTGCAGGCGCTGCAACGCGCCGGCCTGCCGGCCGAGGTCTCACAGACTGCCGGCACCTTTGTCTGCAACCATGTTTTTTACGGGCTGATGCACGCACTGGCAACGCGGCGCGGTTTTAAAAGAACACGAGGGGGGTTTATCCATGTACCCTGGCTACCCGGACAGGGTCTGCCCTGCATGGCAAGCGAGGACCTGGTGCACGGGCTGCGGCTGACAATTGCCACGGCGCTGACCACGGCCCAGGACATCGCCAAGGGCGCGGGGGCAGTCAGCTAGTTGGACGAAACCGGGGATTTATCACGCACCAAACGCCACATCAGCCAGGTGCCGATCAACGCATTGCACACGGCAAATACGCCAACAATGACCATGGCGAGGGTATTCAGGGGGCGGTTTTGCACAATCCAGGCCAACGCAGCAGAAAGCGAGTTGAGCGCTACCATCATCCAGAAGAGTGGATTGCGCGGCTGGAAAAGTCGGGAGAGCTTCATGGCGGTCATGCTAACCGCATTCAGGCGGCCAAGCGCCTGTCGGGATTGGGGCGTCGAAAGCGAAAAGCGGCCCCAGCGAAGACAGTTTTTGCCGGTTTTGCAGGCCCATAGCCCAGCTATAGGATAAAAAGACGGTGGAAAATGGACCGCTGCGGTCGATTTGCAGCCGACGATTCCCAAATCCGACAGACTCCCAGGTCAGCCGCAGGGACAGGTGTAGCGCAAGGCTTAGCGGTGAGCGCTGAAGGCCACGGGAATAAGACCCTGGCTGGAACCAGCGGCCACTGCCGTGCTGCGGGTGAAGCTGACAGTGTTGTCAGCGAGCGTTGTGCGATTTCCAGCAGCTGGCGAGGCCTCGGCCTGAATGATGCACTTGTTGAGTTTTGCGCCGCCCAGAGTTTCCATGCATTGAGCAATGGCGATTCGCTGCGTTGTCAGCGTGGACTCACGCAGTTCGGCCTTTTTGACTTGGCCGCCAGCAACCATCGCGATGCCCATCAGCATGCCGATCACCAACAACAAACCGACGCCGGCAAACATATATTCGCGCGGTACAGAGTGAATTTTTGGCGAGTGGTTGGTAAACATGAAAGGCTCCTGGTGGTGACTGGTTTGATCATAGGCAGCGCGCCCCGGCAGGCACCCCGGTGCACGGCGCGTGGCGCTGTAGGAGAAAGTCGCTGGCCGCATGCGCTTTCCGGCTTGAGGAAGCGCAGAACCAGCCCCCTGGAGGGCGCGATCAGCCGGGCTCGGGAGCTCTGCTGCGCTCAATCTCTTGCCAAGCCGACTATTGGCTGCGAAATCCGCCTTGGCAATCCCATCCCCATCCGACTTCCGCGCCTGCGCACGGACCCATTTGTCGCGTCCATAATCCCTGCATGAACGACACCCTCTCCTTGCTGGACGCCACCCAGACAGCAGCGCGGCTGCCCTATCCCGCCCTGGTGGCGGAGCTCGCCGCGCTGCTGGCTGACGAGTCGGTACAGGTGCCGGAACGGCTGGTCCAGCGGCTGGCCGGTGGGAGCAGCCTGTTTGTCATGCCGGCCATGGACAGCCGGCTTGCCATCACAAAACTGATCACTTTCACACCCGCCAATGCGGGCACTCCGCGCCCGACCATCCAGGGCGACGTGATGGTGTTTGACATCGCCAGTGGCGCTCGCCGCCTGGTGCTGGACGGGCCGACCGTCACCGCCAGGCGCACCGCTGCGGTGACCATGCTCGCGGCGCAGCGACTGGCACCCAATACCAGCGGGCCGCTGCTGATTGTCGGCGCCGGGGTGCAGGGTCGGGCGCACATTGAGGCATTTGCCGCTGGCCTGAGCATCAGCGAGGTGGTTATCGCCTCGCGCAGCGCTTCCAGCGCGTTGGCACTTGCAGAGCACGCCCGGTCGCTGGGCCTGCTGGCGCATGTGACGGACGATCCCAATGCCGCGCTGGCAGAGTGCCCGCTCGCCGTGACCTGCACCCCGGCCAGTGGCGTCGTGCTGCGGGCGCTGCCGCGACGCGATGGTTTCATCAGCGCGGTCGGGGCCTTCACCCCGGACATGGTCGAGCTTGGCGCCGAACTGTGCCGGCACATCGCAGAGACCGGCTCGGTAGTGGTGGACACGACCGATGCGCTTCACGAAGCCGGCGACCTGCTGCAGGCCGGGCTGGAGGTGGGCAGCTTCGCCACCCTGGCCGACGTCATCGGTGGCAGAGCCACGCGTCCCGCCGGCCCGGTGCTGTTCAAAAGCTGCGGCTGGGCCGGTTGGGACCTGGGGGCGGCGCGCACCGCTTTGCGCGCGGGAAAGCAGTGACTCAGACCAGCCCGCACCACTCGCCAAAGCGGTGAAAGGCGTCGGCCCACAGCGCCCAGGCCGCCGCCGCCAGCAGCCCGCCCGCCGCGCGTGTACCCCAGTCCAAAAAACACAAATGCGACCTGATCGTCATGGCCTCGCATGGACGCAAGGGCATCAAGCGCCTGCTGCTCGGCAGCGAGACCCAGCATGTCCTCACCCACAGCAGCGTGCCGGTGCTGGTGTTACGCTGACGGCTTTCTCACCAAGGAAACTTTATGAAAATAGTCTTCGCCGCCGACGGCAGCAAATACACCAAAAAGGCCCTGGCTTTTCTCGTCACCCACGAAAATCTGGCCGGTCCTGACGGCGAGGTCGTCATCCTCAACGTGCAGGCGCCGGTGCCCGGTCGTGTCAGCGGCATGCTTGGTTCGGCCGAAGTTGCCGCCTACCATGCCGAGGAATCACAAAAGGTGCTGGCTCCCATCGAGCGTTTTCTCAAGCGCCACAAGATTGCCTTCAAGACCGTGGCCGTTGTGGGCACACCCACCGCCGAGATCCTGCGCGCCACCAAAAAGGAAAAGGCCCACATGATCATGATGGGCACCCACGGCCACGGCTGGCTGGGCCGCGCCGTGATGGGCAGCGTGGCCCAGCGTGTGGTGACCGATGCCGAGGTGCCGGTGCTGCTGGTGAAGTAGCTACTTCCCCTGAAGCCAGCTTTCCAGAACTGTCGCAGTATTGGTTCATGCGAAACACCATCACGCACCCCAATCGCCGGCAGGCGCTGGCCACAGCAGCGGGGCTGATGGCCACTCCGCTGGCTTTTGCGCAAGCTGCCTCATCTACCGACGAGACCTGGCTGGACGCAAATCGCCAGCGCGCGGTGCCAGTGCGCATCCGCTGGCCGCAGGGCGCCGCGCCTGCGGATGGCTGGCCGGTGATCATTTACTCCCATGGTTTGGGAGGCTCGCGTTCTGGTGGAGAAGTGTGGGGGGAGGCCTGGACGCAGAACGGGTTTGTGGTGTTGCATTTGCAACATGGAGGTAGCGACATCGATGCGGTACGCGGTGTCAGCGGCGGTTTCGCGGATCGGGCGGCGCTGCGGTCAGTGGGCAATGCCACCCAGCTTTTGGCCAGGCTGCAAGACGTGGCGTTCGCGCTGGATGAAATGGCCAGGCGCAAGATGACCGAGAAAGCTTGGCGATCTGTCCGTACCGAATGGGTTGGCATGGCAGGTCATTCATTTGGAGCCCACACGACGCTCGGCATCGGCGGTCAGGCCTACCCCGGACAGCCGGGCTTGCGCGAGCCGCGTATCGCCGCGCTGATCGCCTTGTCACCTGCGCTGCCGGCCGAGAGTGATGGGTGCAGGCATTTGCAAACGTGACCCGACCCACTCTCTGCATTACCGGAACGCGGGACGAGGACGTGGCGGGCAACAATGCCACGCCAGACAGGCGCGCCGCCGTGTTTGGCGTTTTGCCAGCGGGCAACAAGGCAATGTTGTTGCTCAAAGACGCCGACCACATGACCTTTGCCGGCGCAACGGGCCGCGCCGCAAGCATACTGCCGCGCGAGGTGATCTCGAGTCAGTTACAAGTTCAACACCACATGCTGGTCACGCGCATCACCACGGACTGGTGGGGGGCACATTTGATCGGTGATGCGAAGGCCCAATCCCGTCTGCAAAAGCCGCAGGGGCTGGGCGCGCTGGGCGTCTGGCAGACCGGTTAGAAGGCATTGCAGCGTTTCGCATTGTTCCGCTGCGGGGTTTGCTTAAGCGTCGGGTTCTTTCTCACGCCCAGGGCAGCGTCACCCCGCTCTGCCCTTGGTACTTGCCGCCGCGGTCCTCGTAGCTGACCTCGCAGACGTCGTCGCGATAGACATTCTTGAGTTCCTGACGCCATTTTGGTATTGAGCGTGCCCCCCCCTTGGCGAGAGGCTTGTCACTCGCGCCTTGTCAATACCGAATCCGCCATAGTCGCCATACGGACTCGCCTATGGCGAATGAGCCGGCTCCCAGCACACTTGCCAAGTTGTGGTTGGAGGTTTTGCATGAAGTACATCCCCGCCCTGGCCTCAGCGCTACTCCTGCCGTGCGCGGCCTTTTCGCAGGGCACGACTGCGGATTTAAGCCTGCACGCCCAAGACCCCTGTCGCGCCGAGGTATCGAAGTTCGAGCGGGCCATCGGGTTCGTGCGGCAGCACCAGGGCAATCAGGCGGCGCAGGCGCTGAAGGAAAAGCTGCTGCCTGCCAAGCTGGAAAACGAATTGCTGTTCAAGGACGGCTACTGCGGGCTGGCGCGGCATCTGCGCGAGAAGGGATTGAACAAGTAGTAGTTGTCATTGCGGGCTTGACCCAATCCGTGCCTCAAGGGCCGACGTCTTCCCCGGCGCGGATGAATGCCGCATCCACTCCGGCATGACAACTGGGCGCGCTGGTGCTGCTTGTCAAGTAAGCGCCACATCAGGCCCCAGGGAAAAGAAACTGACCTTGTCAGCTTCTTTTTCTTGCAAAGGGGCGAGTGCCCGCGTCTTTACGCCCTGGGCAGCGTCACCCCGCTCTGCCCTTGGTACTTGCCGCCGCGGTCCTTGTAGCTGACCTCGCAGACGTCGTCCTTGTCACTTTCGAAAAACAGCACCTGCGCGCAGCCTTCACCAGCATAGATCTTGGCGGGTAGCGGCGTGGTGTTGCTGAACTCCAGCGTTACATACCCTTCCCACTCTGGCTCGAAGGGCGTGACGTTGACGATGATGCCGCAACGGGCGTAGGTGCTCTTGCCCAGGCAGATGGTCAGCACGTTGCGCGGGATGCGGAAGTACTCGACCGTGCGGGCCAGCGCGAAGCTGTTGGGCGGGATGATGCAGCTGTCGCCGTGGAAGTCGACAAAACTCTTTTCGTCGAAGTTTTTCGGATCGACCACCGTGCTGTGGATGTTGGTGAAGACCTTGAACTCGGGCGCGCAACGGATGTCGTAGCCGTAACTGCTAGTGCCGTAGCTGATGATCTTGCGGCCTTCGCTCTCACGGATCTGGCCCGGCTCGAAGGGCTCAATCATGCCGGTGGTCTCGGCCATGTGGCGTATCCATTTGTCGCTTTTGATGCTCATGTCAGGAAATTCCTCAGGTTGCCTCGATTGTAGGCAAGCCAGAACAGGCGCCGACCCGGGTTTGATTCGCTATACTTTTTATAGCTGCTTGCGCACGCCAGTTATGGGCCAGAGGCCGATTTGGCTTGAGAAATAACGACCTGTTCGATGACCCGGTCGTCGCCCAGCACGATCAGCGCGAACAGCAACTCGTCGAGGCTGCCGGCCTGCGCCGTCTTGCGCGCCAGCAGCGGGGTCGCCTGGGGATTGAGAATCACAAAGTCGGCTTCGCAGCCGGGCACCAGGTTGCCCACCACACCCTCCAGGCCCAGCGCCCGCGCCGCGCCGCCGGTATGTTGCCACCAGAGTTGCTGCGGGCTCAGCGAGACGCCAGCCTTGGTCTGCCCTTCCCTGCCCACGTAATAGGCCGCCAGCATGGTGTGAAAGGGGCTGAAGCTGGTGCCGCCGCCCACGTCGCTGGCCAGCCCATATAGAAAGCCGGTGCGGTCCGCCCCCAGGTAGTCGAAAAAACCGCTGCCCAGAAACAGGTTGCTGGTCGGGCTGACGGCCGCCGCCGTGCCAGTGCTACGCATCAGCGCGCGGTCTTCATCGTCGATGTGGATGCAGTGCGCGTAAACGGCGCGCGGGCGCAGCAGACCGAACTGTTCATACACGCTGAGGTAGCTGCGTGCTTGGGGGTAGAGCTCCTTCACCCAGGCGACCTCGTCCTTGTTTTCTGCCACGTGCGACTGGATCCAGACGTCGGCATATCTGGCGGCCAGTTGACCGGCGCCGCGCAGCTGCGCTTCGCTGCAGCTGGGCACAAAACGCGGCGTGATCGCGTAGCCCAGCCGGTCCACACCGTGCCAGCGGGAGATCAGCGCCTCGGTGTCAATCAGGCCCTGCTCGGTGTCATCACGCACGCCGTCGGGCGAGTTCTGGTCCTGCAGCACCTTGCCGGCGATCATGCGCAGCTTGCGGCGCTGCGCCTCGCCAAGCAGCGCATTGACCGACGCCGGATGCGAGGTGGCAAAAGCCAGCGCCGTCGTCACGCCGTGGCGCAGCAGCTCATCCACAAAAAAACTGGCCACCTCCGTGCTGTGCGCAGCGTCCGAAAACCGGCTTTCATGGGGAAAGGTGTAGTTTTCCAGCCAAGGCAGCAAGCCTTCGGCTGGCGAGCCGATCACATCGAGCTGCGGGTAATGGATGTGCATGTCCACAAAACCCGGCGCGATGATGCGGCCCGGCAGGTGGGTGATGTCCAGGCCGGGAAAACGCGGCGCGAGCGCGCTGTAGCTGCCCACAGCCTGCACTACCTGTCGGCCCGCGCTGTCGGGGCCGACCACCAGCAGACCGTCGGTCTCCAGCACGGCTTGCGCCGGATCGGCAAAGTAGAGGACGGAGGCGCGCCAGGCTTTCATGTTCACAAGAATACTGCAGTGGTCGGGCTTGCCCATAAGCCAGAGCCAATAAGGACTATAGGCTCCACATGCAACTGTCGCCCACGGACTCGCGCCACACCCGCACCGAACTCAGTGCCGGCAGGCGCGGCTGCAGCTTGTGGGCGATGAAATGGCACAGGTTTTCCAGCGTGGCCGGCCCCAGCCCAGCCACGTCGTCCAGCAGGTGGTGGTCCAGCAGTTGCCGGATCTGCTCAATTTCCAGCCGCACCAAACCCAGATCCATCACCATGCCGGAGTCCGGATCGGGCTGCCCGCTCAGAAAAACTTCGGCGTTGTAGGTGTGGCCATGCACGCGCCGGCTGCTGTCGGTTTCGATCTCGCGCCTGAGTGTGTGGGCCGCGTCGAAGAAAAACTTCTGGCTGATGGTGTACCTCATCGGATGCCTGTGATCTTGTGGGTCTGCAGGCTCAGGCGCCAGGCGGGCCGCTGCATGCACAAGGCAATGCAGGCCTGGGTGTTGCCTGCGCGTTCCGGGTTGTCCATGGGCTGAAGGTAGCGTTGGGTGAAGTTGGCGGCTTCCAGCTCTGCCAGATCAAACCCTGGTTGCGGCCATACCAGCTTGAGCTCCTGGCCCTCTCGCTGAACCCAGGGCGCACCCGCCTTCGGGCTGACGCAGAGCCAGTCTATGCCGGGGGGCGCCGCGATGCTGCCGTTGGTTTCCACGGCAATCGAAAAGCCGCGCACATGCAGAGCGGCTATCAAGGCGGCATCGAGCTGCAGCAGCGGTTCCCCGCCGGTCATCACCACCAGTCGATGCCCGGCACCGGCCGGCCACAGGGCTTCGATCTGACCGGCCAGCAACTCGGCGTCGGCAAACCTGCCGCCCAGTGTCCCGTCGGTGCCGACAAAGTCGGTGTCGCAAAACCGGCAGACAGCGGTGGCCCGGTCTTGCTCGCGGCCCGACCACAGGTTGCAGCCGGCAAAGCGGCAGAACACAGCGGGACGACCAGTGTTGCAGCCCTCGCCCTGCAGTGTGTAGAAAATCTCCTTGATCTGGTAGCTCATGGCGTTTTCGCCAGCCTTCCCTGCACGCCTTGCACCAGAAAGTTCATCCCAAGGATCTGCTCGTCCGTCAGCGTCTTGCCGGCGGCCAGCAGCTCGCGGCCCTCGTTGTCCAGCAGGGCGGTACGCGCATGGAAGGGGTGCAGCCTGCCATTGGCAATATCCCGCTGGCGCGCCAGCACTTCGTCTGCCACCTTCCTCGGCACCTTGGGGCCAAAGCTGTCGACGCGGATCATGCCCTCTTTCACGCCGCCCCAGACCGTGCCGCTTTGCCAGTTGCCGTTCAGCACCGCCTGCGCGCGCCGGGTGTAGTAGTCGCCCCACTGGTGCGTCACGGCCAGCACCTGGGCGTCGGGTGCGACTTTGCGCATGTCCGAGTGGTAGGCAATCGCCAGCTTGCCACGCTCCTGCGCGGCAGCCATCACGGCGGTGGATCCAGTGTGAAAGGTGATCACTTCGACGCCCTGGTTGAAGAGCGTCATCGCGGCATCGCGCTCACGCGGCGGGTCGAACCAGGCGCCCAGCCAGACCACCTTCACCGTCGCCTGCGGATTGACCGAACGCATGCCCAACGTGAAGGCATTGACGCCCTGAATCACCTCGGGAATCGGGAAGCCCGCGACATAACCGGCGCTGGACGCCAGCCGCCCGGCAGCGAGGCC
The DNA here is from genome assembly GCF_013817205.1 of Polaromonas sp. Classification (GTDB taxonomy): domain Bacteria; phylum Pseudomonadota; class Gammaproteobacteria; order Burkholderiales; family Burkholderiaceae_C; genus Polaromonas. The sequence continues at coordinate 18,719 of NZ_JACDDD010000027.1, read as the reverse complement.
CGCCAGGTAGCGGCCTTCGTAATAGCGCGCATTGGCCACCGCCACATTGGGCGCCGTCTTGTAGCCGGTGATGGACTCGAACTTCACGTTGGGAAAGTCCCTGGCCACCTTGAGCGTGGGTTCCATGTAGCCGAAGCTTGGCGTGAAGATCAACTGGTGGCCCTGCTGTGCCAGGTCGCGGATCACACGCTCGGCGTCGGCGCCCTCCGTGACGTTTTCAACATAGGTGGTTGTAACCCTGTCGCCCAGCGCCGCTTCGACAGCCTTGCGCGCGTCTTCGTGCTGGCGCACCCAGCCGGCATCCGTGATGGGGGCGACATAAACAAACCCGATCTTCAGCGGCGGCTTCACAGGCGCAGCAGTCTGGGTAAAAACAGGCGAAATAAAACAGGCGGCCGCGAGCGCGGCAGCGAGGTTTTTATACATGGTGGTCCTCTACATGGCCCCGAAAAATGAAAACCCCAGCGCGTCGGGACAGCACGCGGGTGAGGCACTATTTTAGCCGTTCAAGCTTTCCAGCGACGAAGCACCCCGCGAGGGCGGCCTGAAAGGCCTCGGAGCTGTCCCCTACCAGCCGGGGCCGCAGAACCGTCTTTGCCGGGCCGCAGGCGCAGCTCCCCCCCTCGGGGGGCAGGGAGCTACACGCTAGCAGCGACCTTGGGGCCAATTTCAGTCCAGCCCGCCGATGCAGGCGTACTTGAGCACCAAGTAGTCGTCGAGGCCGTAACTCGAGCCTTCGCGGCCGAAGCCGGATTCCTTGACGCCGCCGAAAGGCGCCCCCTCGTTGGACATGGCGGTGTCGTTGATGGCCACCATGCCGCACTCCAGCGCGTCGAGCATGCGGAAAATGCGCCGCATGTCGGCGGTGTAGACATAGGCAGCAAGACCGTAGGGCGTGTCGTTGGCCCAGGTCAGCACCTGCTGCTCGGTCTCGAAGCGGCAAACCGGCGCGACCGGGCCGAACACCTCGGTGGCCGAGATCCGCATGTCCTGCCGCACGTCGACAAGCACTGTCGGCGCATAGAAGGGGCCGTCGAGCGGGAGCCGCAGGCCACCGGTGAGCACGCGAGCACCCTCGGCCACGGCGCCATCGACCAGTGCCGCGACCCGCGCGAGTGCCTGCTCATGGATCAGTGGCCCCATCGCAACACCCGGTTCGCACGCCCTGCCGACCTGCAGCGCGGAGGATTTCTCCGCCAGGCGGGCACAGAAAGCATCGTGGACACGCGCCTGCACGAACAGCCGGTTGGGACTGATGCAGGCCTGGCCGGCGTTGCGAAACTTGGCCCGCAGCACGCCATCGACCGCGCGCTCCACATCGGCGTCATCGAAAACGATAAAAGGCGCGTTACCGCCGAGCTCCAGCGACAGCCGCTTGACCGTGCCCGCGGCCTGCTGCGACAGCAGCTTGCCGACGGCGGTCGAGCCGGTGAAGGACAGTTTGCGCACCAGCGGATGCGTCGCCAGCATCGTGCCGATCGCCTTCGGGTCGCCGGTGACGACATTGAGCACGCCGGACGGCAGGCCGGCCTGTTCGGCGAGCGCGGCCAGCGCCAGCGCCGACAGAGGTGTCGACTCGGCCGGCTTGAGGACCATGGTGCAGCCTGCCGCCAGTGCCGGCGCGCATTTGCGCGTAACCATGCTGTTGGGGTAGTTCCAGGGCGTGATCGCGCCGACGACGCCGATCGGTTCCTTGGTGACCAGCATGCGCTTGCCCCCGACCGGCGGCGGCAGCACGTCGCCCTGGATGCGCCGCGCTTCTTCCGCAAACCAGTGGAGATAGGCGGCGCCGTGCAGCACCTCGCCACGCGCCTCGGCCAATGGCTTGCCCTGCTCCGCGCTGAGCAGGGCAGCCAGCGCTTCGGATTCCTTCAGGATCAGCGCGTGCCACGCCATCAGGTGCGCCGCGCGCACCTGCACCGGCAGCGCGCGCCAGGCCGGGCCGGCCGCGTGGGCATGCGCGACGGCGGCGCGTGCGTCGTCGGCGCCCATGTCGGGCACCGTGCCCAGCAGGCGACCACCGGCCGGATCGGTTACATTGAAAACGCACCCGTCGAGCGCGTCTATCCATTGGCCGCGAAGAAAGGCCTTCCCCCGCAGCAGGTGCGCGTAGCTCGATGACATGAAGTGCTTCCTCAGGAAAATGACATGCCGGGATGGCGCATCAGGGGTTGGCCCAGCGCGCGGAACACTGGCATCGAAGTCGGCAGGTGGGCGTTCGCGGCAAGCGGATGCGGGGCGAAACGTGGGATCACCATCTCGGCAGTCGGGTCGATATGCAGCGCCTGCCCGTGGATGCTCTGCGCGGTGAAGCTGCCGTGCCGGTCGTGCGCGACCCACCACATGTTGCGGTAGCTCCAGCCTGCGAGCCGTCGGCGAGCGCGGTGGATTCATTGGCTGTCGGTTTGTGGGTCCGGTTCATGTCGGCTTTCATTCGGCCAGGGCGCCAAGCTCGCCCATGACGCGCCGCTCAAGCAGGTCGCTGGCGCGGTTCAGGTGTGCGCGCATGTGCTCCGCGGCGATTTCGAGCTTGTTGTCTTCGACCGCGTCGAGGATTTCGAGGTGCTCGTGGCACGACTTGCACAACACGTCGATGTTCACGAGCGGATAGTCGGACAGGTCGGACATGCGCCGCAGCCGGTTCTGCTGTCGCACGGCATCGAGGATGAAACGGTTGCCCGAGGCGCTCGCGAGTAGTTCATGAAACTGCGCGTTGGCCTCGAAAAAGTCCATCCACGAATAACGCGGCGCATGGGCCGCCAGCGCCTGCTGCCGCTCCCTGCAGGCCAGCAGCCGTTCGCGGTCGACCTGGAAGCCGGGTTCGCGCAGCGCGGCACATTCGACCGTCAGACGAAAGCGGTAGCTCTCGCGTTCGCTCTCGACCGAGTCCAGCGTCTCGGTGAATTCCCAACGCTGGTAGTGACGCCCGCGCAGCACGCCGTCCTGCAGCAGCGTGGTCATCACATTGCGAAGCAAGGCGCGGCCCACGCCGTAGGTCTGCGCCAGTTCCAGTTCGTTGACACGGGTTGGCAGCTTGCCCGAGAGGCGGTCGCGCAGCAGCCGGTAGTAGAGCGTTTTCTCTTCGTCCTCCGGCATCGCGCGGCGCGCGAGCCCAAGCGCCTCGCGGTCGGCATGGAGGTTGTAGCCGCGGTTGGGCACGTGCGCCAGCAGGGCCCGTTCGTGCAAAAACCGCAGCGCAGCGCGCACCGGCGTGCGCGAGATGCCGAGCCTGCCCGCGAGATCGGCCTCGGTCATGTGGCGGCCGTTTTCATAACATCCGGCGAGCGCCTGGTCGAGGATGTAGCGGCTCACGCGCTGCGTGAGCGGCGGGATCGTCTTGTCCACCGGGTGGGCCATCCATGTTTCTCCGCGGGTCATTGGCATGGAGCCAATCATGGCATCTGTTTTGTATTTTTGTCCACAAAAGAACATGTATATATCATGTCAAAAATACAATTTGCATGCCAAGATCGGCCCATGCTGACCCGGGCGCCGGGTCGCTTCCAACAGAGGAACCATCTCGTGGCCATTGCCGACACCCTGTCTCCGCCCCCTTCCACCGCCCATCGGGCGACGCCCTCGCTCGACGCGTTCTGGATGCCTTTCACGCCGAACCGCAAGTTCAAACAATCGCCCCGATTCATCGTCGGCAGCGAAGGTCTGTACTACGATCTGGCCGACGGCCGCCGCGTGCTCGACGCCATTGCCGGCCTCTGGTGCGTGAATGCCGGGCACCGCAATCCGCGGGTGAGCGCAGCGCTGAAGGCGCAGATCGACGTGCTTGACTACGCCTCGAACTTCCAGATCGGCCACACGGCGGCCTTCGAGCTGGCGGAGCGTTTGACGCAGATCGCGCCAGCGGGCATGAACCACGTCTTCTTCACCAACTCGGGTTCCGAGTCGGTCGACACCGCGCTCAAGATTGCGCTGGCCTACCACCGCGCACGCGGCGACGCCGGCCGCTACCGCCTGATCGGCCGCGAGCGCTCGTACCACGGCGTAAGCTTCGGCGGCATTTCTGTGGGCGGTATCGGCCGGCAGCGCAGCACCTTCGGTCCGCTGCTGAACGGCGTCGACCATCTGCCGCACACGCACGACCTGGGGCGCAACGCGTTTTCTCGCGGCGAGCCCGCGCATGGGCTCGACAAAGCCGATACGCTGGAAGCCATGCTGACGCTGCACGACGCATCGACAGTGGCGGCGGTGATCGTCGAGCCCGTGGCGGGCTCCGCAGGCGTGTTGCCGCCGCCGAGCGGCTACTTGAAGCGTCTGCGTGAAATCTGCGACAAACACGGCGTACTGCTGATATTCGACGAGGTCATCACCGGCTTCGGCCGCCTGGGCGCCAACTTTGCCGCCAACCTGTTCGACGTGGCGCCGGACATCATCACCACCGCCAAGGGCCTGACCAACGGCGCCGTGCCGATGGGCGCGGTGTTAATGCGTGACGCCGTGCATGACGCCTTCATGCAGGGCAGCGTCAGCGCCGTCGAGCTGTCGCACGGCTACACCTATTCGGGCCACCCGCTGGCTTGCGCCGCAGCCATGGCCACATTGGACGCTTACTTCGAAGACGGCCTCATCGCCCAGGCTGCGGCGCTGTCGCCGTATTTCGAAGACACCGTGCACTCGCTGCGGGGTCTGCCGGGCGTGATCGACATCCGCAACGTGGGCCTGCTCGGCGGCATCGAGCTGCAACCCTGGGCCGACGGCCCGGGCACACATGCGCAGGCCGTGGCGCAGCAGTGTTTGGACCGCGGCGTGCTCGTGCGCGCGGTGGGCGACACCATCGCGCTATCGCCGCCGTTCACGATGGAGCGCAAGCACATCGACCAGATCGTCGACAGCCTGCGAGCGGCCATCACGCAGACTGCGCAGCCAACGGACACGCCCGCCTGAGCGCCGGGCCGAAGAGAAAAAAAAAGAAGAAGAGAAAGAAAAAGGAGACATGAATATGGATACAGACATCGAATCGTTCCCCCTCTACGACATCGAGGGCGACGCGCACCAATGCGGCCAGCAGTACGGCCGCGCAGCCGGCGACCGCATCGACTTGAGCCTGCGCACCTACCGCCTCGCCTTCGAGCGCGTGGGCCTCGACTGGGAGCGCACCCGGGCACTCGCACGGCGTTTCATCCCGGTCATCGAAGCCTTCGACGCAGCTATGCTGCGCGAGATCGAGGGCCTGGCGGCCGGTGCGGGCGTACCCACCGAGGACATCGTGGCACTCAATGCGCGCAGCGAGATGCTCTATGCCTTCGCACAGCTCGAAGCAAGCGAGCCACCCGACGGCTGCACCGGTGTGGTGGTGATGCCGTCCGCCGCGCGCGACGGCAAGCTCATCCATGCGCAGAATTGGGACTGGCGCGTCGAAAGCCTGGAACTCGGCGTGGTGCTGCGCATCCAGCCGGCCAAGGGGCCCGCGATGCTTACCTTTGCCGAAGCGGGCACGCTGGCGCGCGCCGGGCTCAACAGCCACGGCATCGCGGTCACAGGCAACTTCATCAGGGCCGATGGCGACGGGACGCGCCAAGGCGTGCCGCTGGCGCTGATCCGGCGCGGCATCCTGCAGTCGGAGCTCTACGCCGACGCGCTTGGCGTGGTGTGCCGCACTGCGCGCTCGATCTCCAACAACATGATCGTCACACATGCAGAGGGCGAGGCGGTGAGCCTTGAGACCTGCCCCGACCAGGTCTTTTGGCAGCAGCCTGAGGCCGGCCTGCTGGTGCATGCCAACCACTTCAAGACGTCGGCAGCCCTGGCGCGCGTTGTGGATCGCAGCCTGGAAACCACGCCCGACTCGCTCTACCGCGACCGCCGCGTGACTGAGGCGCTGCGTGCACGCACAGGCGACCTCACCGAACAGGATGTGCTCGATGCGCTGCAAGACCGCTTCGGCGCGCCGCGCGCGGTGTGCCGAAGCCCGAGCGCGGGCCCGGGCGGCGCCTCGTCGGCGACCGTCGCCACGATCGTGATGGACCCGGCGGCACGGAAGATGCGCATTGCACCGGCGCCCTTCAAGGCGCACCGTTTCACCGAGTATTCCCTTTGACCTGCCCAGCCGACACCAGGAGTGTTCCCATGAACGTGCCCCGATATAGCCCGGCCGCCGACGCAGCCCCGAGCCTGGTACCAGCCAGCACCTACGCCACCCCTACCACGCTTGCGCGCTGGACTATGCGCATCGCGGCCTTGGGCCTGTGCCTCGCCGCCGGCACCACCCTGGCCCAGAACGGCGCAGCACAGACGCTGCGGATACAGATCAACTCCGACATCCGCTCCACTGAGCCCGGCGGCAACCGCGACGACAACACCGACACCGTGCTCATGCACGTGGTCGAAGGCCTGGTCGCGCTACGCGAGGACACCTCGGTCGGCCCCATGCTGGCCAGCCGTGTGGACACCTCCGCCGACGGCCTGACCTACACCTTCACGCTGCGCGACGGCGTGAAGTTCCAGAACGGTGCGCTGCTCACGGCAGACGACGTGGTGTGGAGCTGGCAGCGCTACCTGACGCCCACCAGCGGCTGGCGCTGCCTGTCCGAGTTCGACGGCAAGGGGATGACCAAGGTGCTCGCCGTGGAGGCGCCCAATCCGAAGACCGTGGTCTTCAAACTCGAACGCGCCAGCGGCCTGTTCCTCTCGATGATGGCGCGCCCTGATTGCGGCAGCGCCGCCGTGCTGCACCGCAGCTCGGTAAGTGCCGACGGGCAATGGAAGGAGCCCGTGGGCACCGGGCCCTACAAGGTCAAGGAGTGGAAGCGCGGCCAGTACGTGGAGCTGACACGCTTCGACGGCTACGCCTCGCGCGCCGAGTCGCGCGATGGACTTACCGGCGGCAAGAAGGCCGAGATCGAGAACCTGCGCTTCGTCGTCATTCCCGACTCGGCGGCCGCCAAGGCCGCACTCTACAGCCGCGGCATCGACGCCTTCATCAGCCCGAGCCCCTCGGACGTGATCGAGATGCGTGGTCGCAGCGACCTGACGATAGACAGCACACCAGTGATGACCATGGTGGCACTGCTGATCCAGACCAACGACCCGGTGCTCAAGGATGTGCGCATCCGCCGCGCGCTTGCCCTCGCACTGGACACACCGGAAATCGCACGCACGGTGACCGAAGGCCTTTCGCCCGTCAACAACTCGGTCGTGCCGTCGGCCAGCCCCTACTACAGCCAGGTGCAGGCCACCGGCTACAAGCGGGACCTGGGCGCGGCGAAGAAACTGCTGGCCGAGGCCGGCTATCGCGGCCAACCGATCCGCATGCTCGCCAACAAACGTTATGAGGCCTTGTATTCGGCCGCCGTGCTGGCCCAGGCCATGGCTTCGGAAGCCGGCATCAACATTGAACTCGAAGTGCTCGACTGGGCCACTCAGCTCGACCGCTATACCAAGGGCCAGTACCAGACCATGGCCTTCGTGTATTCGTCGCGCGTCGATCCTTCGCTCAACTACGAGATGGTCTCCGGCGCCAAGGCCAGCCAGCCGCGCAAGGTCTGGGACAGCGCCTTCGTCAAGACCCGTCTCGCCGAGTCGATGACCTCGAATGACAAGACACGGCGCCAGGCGCTGTTCGACGAGATCCATCGCCAGATGCTGCAGGACACACCGATGATTGTGCTGTTTAACGCCAGCGACACCACGGCCATGCGAAAGAACGTAACGGGCTTCAAGGGCTGGGCCACCGCCAAGCCAAGGTTCTGGAACGTGCGGCTGGACGCACGCTCCTGAGGCGGGCCCTGACATGCCCGCCTACCTCCTGCGCCGGATCGCGATGACGATCCCGACGCTGCTGCTGGTTGCCATCGCGGTCTTCACGCTGATGCGGCTGATTCCGGGCGACCCGGTTCAGCTCGTTTTGGGCGAAGGCGCCGACGCCGCGCAGATCGATCTCATGCGCCACCAGATGGGGCTGGACCAGCCCCTGGTGGCGCAGTTTCTCGTGTGGCTGCGCAACGCATTGAGCGGCGATCTGGGCGTGTCCACCACCAACGGACTGGCGGTGCTGCCCTTGATCTTGGAACGCTTTCACGTGAGCGCTGCCATCGTGCTCACTGCCGTGGCACTGGCCTCGCTGATCGCCGTGCCGGCGGGCTTGATCGCTGCCTGGCGAAAGGACAGCGCGACCGACCTCGCCATCATAGGCGCGGCAACGCTGATGCTCTCAGTGCCCAGCTTCTGGCTCGGTCTGCTGCTGCTGATGTTCTTCGGCCAGTTCCTGGGCTGGCTGCCGGTGGTGGGTTATGTGCCCATGTCGGAGAACTTTTCGCAAGGTGTCCTCTATGTGATACTGCCGATCATCACCCTGGTGCTGGTCGAGACCGGCGTGCTGACGCGCATGTCGCGCGCAAGCACCATCGAGATCCTCCGGCTGGAATACGTGACGCACGCGCGCGCCAAGGGCGTGCCCGAAGCGCAAGTGCTGCGCCGCCATGTGTTACCCAACGCCTTCAACCCCACGCTCACCATGATCGGGCTGATCCTCGGCCACCTGCTCAGCGGCATCGCGGTGTTGGAGACCGTGTTTACGCTGCCCGGCCTGGGGCGCTTGATGATCGACGCCATTTTCGCGCGCGACTACCCCGTTCTACAGGGCTGCCTGCTGTTCACGGCCTGCATCTACGTCGTCATCAACCTGATCGTGGATATGTGTTATCCGCTGTTCGATCCGCGAGTGTCCGTGCAATGATGAAACTCAAGACACATACCCTCATCGGCGGTGCGCTCATCGCGGTGCTGCTGGTGCTGGCGGTGGTAGCCGCGGTCTGGACACCCTACGACCCGCTGGGCATCGACCTGCGCAGCAAGCTGCAGGCACCCTCGGCGGCCCATTGGCTGGGCACCGACGAGTTCGGCCGCGACGTGGCCAGTCGCGCCATGCGGGGCGCATCCACAAGCTGCCTCATCGCGCTGCTCACAGTAACGCTGGCGACCTCGATCGGCCTGCTGGTGGGCGTGGTCGCGGGCTTCGTGCGCGGCTGGACCGACCGCGTGCTCATGGCACTCAACGACGCGCTGCTGGCCTTTCCGGGCCTGCTGCTGGCACTGGGCGTGATGGTCATCGTCGGCGCCAACCAATGGGGCATTGTGCTGGCGCTGAGCCTGGCTTATGCGCCTTCGGTGGTGCGCGTGGTGCGCGGCACCGTGCTGTCGCTGCGTGAGCGCGAATACGTCGAGGCCTCGCGGATGATCGGCAACTCCGAGGCCTACACCATGTGGCGACACATACTGCCCAACTGCATCGCGCCCGTCGCAGTGCTGGCCACCAGCATGTTCGGCTGGGTACTGCTGTCGGAAAGCGCGCTGAGCTTTCTCGGGCTGGGCGTGCCGCCCCCGGCACCTACCTGGGGCAACATGCTCGCCAGCGCGCGCCCCTACATGGCGTCGGCCGTCTGGCTCTGCGTCGTGCCCGGCCTGTCCATCGCGATGACGCTGCTGGGCATCAACTTGTTGGGCGAATCGCTGCGCGATCGCCTAGACCCGAGGACAGTACCGTCATGAAGATGCCAGAACAATTCATCCGGCCAATGCTCTCGGTACAGCAACTCAGGCTCGAAGTGCGCGGCGGCACGCAGCCCTTGGTAGACGACCTCTCGTTCGATGTGTATCCCGGTGAATTCCTCGCCGTGGTGGGCGAATCGGGCAGCGGCAAGACCATGGCCGCGCGCGCCATCCTGCAGCTGCTGCCGCCCGGCATCGCGCAGACCGGCGGACAGATCGTGTTCGACGGCGAAGACCTGAGCACGTGCGACCCGAAGGCCATGCGCCCGATCCGCGGGCCGGGCATCGGCATGGTGTTCCAGGAGCCAATGGTGTCGCTCAACCCGGTGCACCGCATCGGCGAACAGATGGCCGAGGGCCTGCGCATGCACACGAAGCTGTCGGCGCCGGAGATCCGCACGCATTGTCTCGACATGCTGCGCCGCGTGCAGATCGCCGACCCCGAGCGCTGCATGAACGCCTACCCGCATGAGTTCTCCAGCGGCATGCGTCAGCGGATCATGCTGGCCAGCGTGATGCTGCTCAAGCCCCGCCTGCTGCTCGCCGACGAGCCGACCACCGCGCTGGACACCCTGAGCCAGCGCGAAGTGCTCGACCTGATGGTCGGCCTTGCGCGAGACCAAGGCACGGCGGTGCTGCTCATCACCCACAACCTCGGCCTGGTGGGGCGTTATGCGCAACGCGCCATCGTCATGGAGAAGGGCCGGCTGGTCGAAACCGGCGGCGTGCCCGACATCCTGATCGCGCCGCAGCAGGCCTACACCCGCAAACTCGTGGATGCGCTTCCGCGCCGGCAGCCAGCCAAGGCCGCGGCAAGCGCGCCGCAGCCGCTGGTGCAAGTGCGTGGCTTGTGCGTGAGCTACCCTGGCAAGCGCGCGGGGCTCTTCAAGCACCATGCGCCGCAGCGCGTGGTCGACGAAATCGACCTCGACATCCACGCGGGCGAAATGGTGGCGCTGGTGGGCGGCAGCGGTTCCGGCAAAACCACGCTGGGCCGCGCGATCCTGCGATTGGTCGACTCGCAAAGCGGGCAGATTTTGTTTCGCGGCGAAGACGTGCGCAGCGTCGACCGTGCGGCGCTGCACCGCTTCAGGCTGGCATGTCAGCTCGTTTTTCAGGACCCATTCTCGTCGCTGGACCCACGCATGCGCGTGCGGGATATCGTGGCCGAGCCGCTGCGCCACCTGCCGGCGCTGGATGCGGCCGCCGCCGTACGGCGTGCCGACGAGACGCTCGACGAAGTCGGTCTCGCCCAGTTCGGCGGGCGTTTTCCGCACGAGCTGTCGGGCGGCCAGCGCCAGCGCGTGGCCATCGCACGCGCGCTGGTGCGCCGGCCGGCCTTCGTGGTGGGCGACGAACCGGTGTCCGCGCTCGACATGACCATCCAGGCACAGGTGCTGCAGCTATTCCAAAGCCTGCAGGCACATCACGGTTTCGCATGCCTCTTCATCAGCCACGACCTCGCGGCCGTGGAACAGATTGCCGACCGCGTGCTCGTGATGAAGCGTGGGCGCATCGTGGAGCAGGGGACACGCGACGCGGTGTTCGACGCCCCGCGCCACGACTACACCCGGGCACTGCTGGAGGCAACGCCACGGCCTTTGGCCTCGCTGACTTCCGCCCTCTCCTCGTTTTAGAAGGTTCTGTTTATGTCATCACCCCTGCCCGCCGCCTGGCGCGCTCCCTGCGCGCCGCCACCGTTGGACCCGCAGATCGTGGAGTACATGCAGCGCATGGCGGCCGAAGGTGGGCGCTACCCCAAGCGCCACACCATTCCTATTGACGAAGGGCGCGCCAACGCCGAGAGGGTGCGCGCGCCGTGGACAAAGGGCGGCCCGGTCATGGCCCGGACGATTGAGCACGCGGTGCCAACGCGCCACGGCAATGTCCGCATCCGTGTGCATTACCCCGAAACGCGCACACTGCGTGGCGCGCTGATCTACATCCACGGCGGCGGCTTCGTGCTCTTCAGCCTCGACACGCACGACCGCGTGATGCGCGAATACGCGGGCCGCGCGGGCATCGCCGTCATCGGCATCGACTACACCCGCGCACCGGAAGCCTCGTTCCCACAGCCCCTGGACGAATGCGTGGACGTGATGGGCTGGCTGGCCGACAACGCGCCGGCGCTGGACATCGACCCCGTCCAACTCTTCATCGGCGGCGATTCAGCCGGCGCAAACCTGTCGGTCGGCACCTGCCTCACTTTGCGCGACGAAGGCCGGCTGCTGCCGCTCGGCATGCTGCTGAACTACGGCGTCTACAGCACCGACCTGTATCGCGAGTCGATGGCGCGTTATGGCGCGGGTGAGTATGGGCTGACGCTGCACATGATGGTGTGGTTCTACGGCCTTTACCTGCGCCGGCCCGAGGACTTCAGCGATCCGCGCCTGGCCAGCATCGAGGCCCGCCTGACGGGCTTGCCGCCGGCCTGCCTGGTCATGACCGAATGCGACCCGCTGCACGACGACAACCTGGAGATGTCGAAACGCCTCACGGCCGCCGGGGTGCCGGTACAGGCAACGCTGTACCCCGGCACGGTGCACGGCTTTCTTGAAGCAGTGGCCATCGCCGATGTGGCTTGCCGAGCTTTCGATGACTCGGTCCGCTGGCTCGCCACGCTGGCCTCTACCTGACCATCGCGCAAGGACGCCCACATGTACATGCCTCCCCCCTATGCCGAGAACGATCTCGCCACGCTGCACGCCGGCATGCGCGAATGGAGCTTCGCCACGCTCGTGACCTCGGGTGCGGCCGGCGTCCACGCGAGCCATCTGCCTTTCCTGCTCGATGCGCAGGATGATGGCCTGGGCGTGCTGACGACGCACTTGTCGAAGAAGAACGCCCAGTATCAGGACCTGCGCGACGGCTGCGAGGCGTTGGTCATCTTCCAGGGGCCGCATGCCTATGTGTCGCCGAGCTGGTATGTGCGGCAGAGCACCTTTCCGACCTGGAACTACTGCGCGATCCATGCGGGCGGCCGGCCGCAACTGATCGAGGAACACGAGGCCTTGCATGCCGTGCTGCGCCGCAGGGTGGCGCTCTACGAAACGCCGGTGAAGGGCGCGTGGGACTTCGATGCGATGCCCTTGGCCTTCGTGGCGCCCCGGTTGGATATGATCGCGGCGATGCGGATTCCCCTGTCAACGCTCGAAGGCAAGTTCAAGCTCAACCAGGACCGATCGGTCGAAGACCGACTCGGCGTTATTGCCGCGCTCGAAGCCAACGGCGATGCGCAGGCTGCGCGCGTCGCGCGGCTGATGCGCAGCGGCATCAATGCCATCACACAGTGAGCTCAGCCGGCAGCGCTCTGTCGGATACTAGGGCGGCCCTAGGGCGAACGGGACTCAGCCCCCATCGATTCCGTGATCAGGACTTCCCGGTGGAAGCCTGTTGACGTTCCTTTCCGTCCCCTTTGGGAGCCTGTCCCGTCACCTTGCCCTGCGCAGCTGCCTGGTCGACCTGGCTGGATCCGCGTTTTTCAGACTGTTGTTCATTGCCCTGCTTGCTTGAAGAGCCAGCGTGTTCAGAGCGTGTGTTGGCGGGACTTTTATTGGATGACATGTGGTTTCCTTGGTAGTTACTTGCCACTGCTGTGGCTAACTCGATTTGTACGTCGCCAGCCAGCTTGACTCTGTCGGAAAGCAGCCAATTGACCGTAGGACGAAGGCACAACGCCCTGAATCAGGCGGGAGACGGACAAGTCAATAATTGATGCAGGCGATATCGAACAAGGCGTCCTGAAAGCTGCCATCCTGCACCGCCTCCCACTTGCGCGGAAACGGGTCTTCGAACACCACTTGTCCCATGCCCATCCGTTCCGACAGCAGCGCGACCGACAGCAAGCGCGAGCGCTGGTTTTTGCAGTCAAATTCGCTGTGATTCAGGCGCGAGAAGTAGCCCTTTTCATCGGTAATCTGGACCAGTTGGTAGTCCATCAGCCACCACATGCGGACCTGGCCGCCCTTGCCACGCGGGCTGTTGCGGTCAATATAGGTAATCACCATCTCATCGACCATTACTGGCGTCCACTGGGCGGCAGCACCAAAGCCAAGGCACATCAGGAAGAAGGTAAGGACAAGACGTTTCATAGGGGTTGCGTCATTCAGGCCTGAGATGGTACGGTGTGGTAGGCCCCCAAGGCAAGTACTGGCTTCCCCCGCCTCGAAAGGCGATAATCTCACGAAATATCCCCCCAACAGGGCCCTCGTCCAACCAAGCCGAATGATGAATGACAACGACATTTATGCACTGACCACCCGGGGGCAGGAAGCGCTGCGCAGCGGTGCCAGCACCCTCGAGCCGGCCACGCTCGAATTGCTGGTCAGGATTGACGGCTCTCTGACGCTGGGCCAACTCAGAACCGGCATGACAAGCGTGTCCAGCGGCGCGTTCACTGCGGCGTTCATGACCCTGCAGAACGACAAGCTGGTCGCCATCGCGGAAGTCGACCCCTTCACCGAGCAATTCACCGCCCGGATGAATCATTTCGCCGTGACACAAGCCGAGGCCGAGGCCGACGCAGGCGCGGCCTCACTCAAAAAAGCCGGCTACTACGTCAGGATCGCCAGACCGCGCGGCCCGGCCAAACCCAGGGAACCAGGCGAGGAACTGTCTGCCATTGTGGTTGACGACGAGCCCATGCTGGCCAAATTCATCCAGAGCTACCTGAGCTTCGAGGGTTTCAAGGTGCGGGTGGCCGGGAACCGGGAGGAGGTCGTGGCCGAGTTTCGTAAACAGCCCCCGCCCGACCTGATCCTGCTTGACGTCGTGCTTCCCGATGCCGATGGCTTCGACATCCTGCTGCGCCTGCGTCAACACCCGGCGCTCAAGGACGTGCCGGTCATCATGCTGACGGGCAAGGCGACACGCGAGTCGGTGCTCAAGGGCCTGGCCGCTGGCGCCGACGGTTATGTCACCAAACCCTTTGAGGCCGATGCGCTGATGCATGTGGTACGCACCGTGCTGGGCCTGCCACCCGAACCCGAAGGCCCAGCCATGCAAATGCTCTGAAGGCGGGTAGCGGGCAGCACCTCAGCGGCGGAACCCTTCGAAACAGTCATTCAGACGGTCGATGTAGCGGCTCTTCCCCGCATCGTCGATAAAACTCGCCTCAAAGCTGTTGCGCGCCAGGGTGTAGGCATGGTGCGCATCCATGCCAACAGCCGCAAAGGTCTGCGTGAAATTGGCGTTCATGTAGCCGCCGAAGTAAGCCGGGTCGTCCGAGTTGACGGTTGCAGCCAGGCCGGCATCCAGCAACTGCCGCAGGTTGTGCTGCGCCAAGTCCGGGAACACACACAGCTTGAGGTTGGACAGCGGGCACACCGTGAGCGCAATGCGGTCTTTCGCCAGGCGCTGCATCAGTGCGGCATCCTTGATCGCCTGCACGCCGTGGTCGATGCGTTCGACCTTGAGGACGTCCAGCGCGGTCCAGATGTATTCGGGTGGCCCCTCCTCGCCTGCGTGGGCAACCAGGCGCAGGCCCAGTTCGCGGCAACGCGCAAACACCCGCGCAAACTTTTCCGGCGGGTTGCCGACCTCGCCGGAGTCCAGGCCGATGCCGATGATTTTGTCGCGGTAAGGCAGCGCCTGCTCCAGGGTTTCGAAAGCTTCTTTTTCGCTGAGGTGGCGCAGGAAACACATGATCAGCGATGCACTGACGCCCAGCTCTTTTTCAGCATCCACGCAGGCGCGGTGCAGGCCATTGATGACTGTTTCCATCGACACGCCACGCGCCGTGTGTGTCTGCGGGTCGAAAAACAGCTCGGCATGCACCACATTGTCGGCAGCGGCCTTCACGAAATAGGCCTGCGCCATGTCGTAGAAGTCCTGCTCCTGAATCAGCACGCTGGCACCGGCGTAATAGATGTCCAGAAAGCTCTGCAGGTTGGTAAACGCATAGGCGCTGCGAAGCGCCTCCACGTCCGCGTACGGCAAGCTCACGCCGTTGCGTTGGGCCAACGCAAAAATCAGCTCCGGCTCCAGCGAGCCCTCGATGTGGATATGCAGCTCGGCTTTGGGCATGGCCTGCAGCAGCGCAGGCAGGCGCGCGGGAGAAAGGGTTGGGGGAAGTGAGTGCATAAGGCTCAGTATCGCAGCGGGCAGGGTCTACCGCAATTTAGGCGTCCGACGCTGTCTCCTCCGGTCCGGCGACCAGCCCGGCCGCCCGCAGCAAGGTCATCAGGGTGGCGAGCGTGATGAACAGGCCAGCCCCCAGCACTGCCACAAGCATCGAATACATCCAGGCGAGACGCTGGGGAAGTTCGTCGGGGTTCCTGACACTGTTGGCAAGTTCTCCGCTTGCGATGTCGTACACCAGGTTGAGCCCGAAAGCGACCACGGCCGGTGTGAGGACAACATGCAGCAGGACAAGCGACCACCAAGTGTGCTTTGCCGCACCGGTCGCGATGTTGTTCCCCGACAAGACCTGCCAGGTCTTGCCCACCACCCCGCAGAACACAAGCCACAGAGAGCTCATAAAGGCCCATAAACGCAGTTGCTCGCTCAGCGGACCCAGATGTTCGGCGACCCAGCGCACCCGCCCCAGATCGGCCAGGCCCTTGCCATCGAGCAGTCCCCGTGCCCATGCCTGATTGTTCAGGGAGGGATGCAACCAAAGGTGAGGGCAGCCACCAGCACCATCACAGCCACCCATGCCATCGTCTTGCGCACGCGCTTGTAAGCGGCTTCGTTGTCGCGCTGGTCGTGATGGTCGATGATGGGCAGCACGCACTGGAAGGCAGCCAGCAGAACGGCTGCACAAAAAAGCATTGCGGCCAGCCCTTCGAAGTGGACCGGGCCCCCGCGTGACACCATGAAAAACATGTGACCCGACACGAGACCAATCATCGCCCAGCCGGTCCAGGTCAGCGCAAGCAAGGCATAGAACAGCCGCACCACCGCGGGGACCGCATTCGGCACATAGGACGGCGCCAGCGCGGCCTCTGAGCGTGCAGCCTGCTGATGGTCTTCCTGTGGTTGTGTAGGCTCGAAAGAGCCGATCGGATGTCCAGCCACTGCCCCTCCCCTCACATGCGTCAATAAAAAAAGGCTGCACAAGGCAGCCTGGGCCAGCAAGCAGGGGCGGCCATGCCGCCCACCGCTGTAGGGCTGCCTCAGTTGCCCGGAACCTTGCCTTCCACGCCCTTGACGTAGGTTTTCAGGCCGCCCAGAAACTTGTCGTCAGCGACCACGTCCTTGGCGATCAGTTCCTTGCCGGTGTTGTCCATGATCGGGCCTTTCCAGATCGAAAAGCTGCCGTCCTTCAGGCCGGCCTTGATCTCGTCAACGCGCTTTTTGGTTTCTTCAGGCACGTCGGCCGCAATCGACACCATGTCGATGGCACCTTCCTTGACGCCCCACCAGCTCTGCCCGGTGGTCCAGGTGCCGTCCAGCGCTTCCTTGACCGCCTTGATGTAGTAGGGGCCCCAGTTGATGATGGCCGAACCGAGGTGGGCTTTCGGGCCGTAAGCGGTCATGTCCGAATCCCAGCCGAAGGCGCGTTTGTTCATCTTCTCGGCAGTCTGCAGCACGGCAGATGAGTCGGTGTTCTGGAACAGCACGTCAGCGCCGCCGTTGATCAGCGCGGTGGCGGCTTCGGTTTCCTTGGGCGGGTTGAACCACTCGTTGACCCACACCACCTTGGTCGTGACCTTGGGGTTGACCGACTGCGCGCCAAGTGTGAAGGCATTGATGTTGCGCACCACCTCAGGGATAGGAATCGAGCCAACCACGCCCAGCGTACCGGTCTTGCTCATCTTGCCGGCAATCACGCCGGCCATGTAGGCGCCTTCGTAAGTGCGGCTGTCATAGGTGCGCATGTTTTCTGCGGTCTTGTAGCCTGTGGCGTGTTCAAACCTCACGCCCTTGGTGTCATTGGCCACCTTGAGCATGGGCTCCATGTAGCCGAATGTGGTGCCGAAGATCAGCTTGTTGCCCTGGCCGGCCATGTCGCGGATCACACGCTCGGCGTCTGCAGACTCCGGCACTTTTTCGACGAAGCTGGTGACGATCTTGTCGCCGAATTCCTTCTCGATGGCTTTGCGGCCGTTGTCGTGCGCGAAGGTCCAGCCGCCGTCACCGACCGGGCCGACATAGGCAAACGCAATTTTCAGTGGCTCCGGCTTGGCCGGTGCCGGTGCTGCAACGGGTGCGGGGGCAGGCGCAGGGGCTGGCGCTTCCTTTTTGCCGCAGCCTATCAGCGCGGCCGAAGCAACTGCGGAAAGCGCAGCCAGCTTGAGCATCGAACGTTTTTGCAAGTCAGTCATCTCGTCTCCTGTAGCAAGTTAAACAATTGGCGAAAAAATCCGATTATGAACCGGGGTAGAAGGGTTTTCCTATGGACGTCGGCATGTTCAGCCTGATCCAGCGCGGATTGCGCGAGATCAGCACCAGCACGACGATGGTGGCCAGGTAGGGCAACATCGTCAGAAACTGGGGCGGCACATCCACGCCCAGCCCCTGCAAATGAAACTGCAGCATGGTCACACCGCCAAACAGGTAGGCACCAAGCAACACCCGTGCCGGGCGCCAGGTGGCAAAGGTGGTCAGCGCCAGCGCAATCCATCCCTTGCCGGCAATCATGCCCTCTACCCACAGCGGCGTGTAGATGACAGACACATAGGCGCCCGCCAGCCCGCACAAGGCGCCGCCCGCCACCACGGCCATCAGCCGGATTCGCCGCACCGGGTAGCCCAGGGCGTGGGCCGACTCGGGGCTTTCGCCGACTGAACGCAGCACCAGCCCGGCGCGGGTGCGATACAAAAACCAGATCAAACCCAGCGTCAGCGCCATCGCGATGTAGACCATGGGGTGCTGGCGGAACAAGGCCGGCCCGACAAAGGGCAAGTCACCCAGCCAGGGAATCACATGCCGCGCCTGTTCGGGCAACTTTTCCTGCACATAACTGATACCTGCAAAGGCCGAGAAGCCGGCGCCGAACAGACTGAGCGCGAGCCCGGTTGCGTACTGATTGGTGTTGAGCCAGATCACCAGCACGCCGAAGATCGCGGCCAGCACCGCACCAGCGGCCATGCCAGCGGCAAACCCCAGCCAGCTGTTGCCGGTGTGCACCACGGTGGCAAAACCGGCGATGGCGGCGCAGAGCATCATGCCTTCGGCGCCCAGGTTGACGATGCCGGCTTTTTCGTTGATCAACAGGCCCAGCGCGGCAATCGCCAGCACCGTGCCCGCGCTCAGGGTTGCGGCAATCAGCAGTG
>NZ_JACDDD010000148.1 GCF_013817205.1 Polaromonas sp. | reverse complement strand
GCTTCGACCCGCGCGAGGTCGGGCTGGTGCTGCTGGGCGGGCTGCTGGCTTTTTTCATGCTGGAAAAAGTGGCCCTCTGGCGCCATGATCATCGCCACGCCCAGGGCCTGCCCAGCCACACGCCGCGCGTGGCCATGATCGTTGTCGGCGATGGCCTGCACAATTTTGTCGATGGCGTGCTGATCGCCGCAGCCTTCCTCACGGACCCTGCACTGGGCTGGACCACCGCGCTGGCCGTACTGGCGCACGAGATTCCGCAGGAAATGTCGGACTTCATGGTGCTGCTCAGCGCTGGCGTGGAAAAACGCCGCGCCTTGCTGCTCAACGCAGTTTCAGGCTTGGCCATGGTGGCCGGTGGCGTGCTGGGCTATCTCGCCCTGCAGCAAGCCGAGGCAGCGATTCCCTACGTGCTGTCGGTGTCCGCCGCCAGCTTCATCTACATCGCCGTGGCCGACCTGGTGCCCGAGTTGCACCGCAAACGGCAGCCGTCGGACTGGTTGAGCCAGGGCCTGCTGCTGACGCTGGGCCTGGGCACGGTGCTGCTGATCGGCGAACTTTTGCCGCACTCGCACTGACTGGCGACTTATTTTTCTTGCACCTTTATCCACCCCAGGAGCCCCTGATGAGCCTCATCCCCGTCACCATACTCACCGGCTTTCTCGGTAGCGGCAAGACCACGCTGCTGAACCACATCCTCAAGGCCGATCACGGCTATAGGATCGCAGTGATCGAAAACGAGTTCGGCGAAGCCGGTATCGACAACGAGCTGCTGGTGCAGGACTCTGAGGAGCAAATCGTCGAGATGAACAATGGCTGCATCTGTTGCACCGTGCGCGGCGACCTGGTGCGCATTCTGGGCGAGTTGGCAGACAAAAAGAAGGCCGGCAAGCTCAGCTTTGACCACATCGTGATCGAAACCACCGGCCTGGCCGACCCGGCACCCGTGGCGCAAACCTTTTTTGTAGATGACAAGGTCATGCAAAATTATTTGCTGGATGCCATCGTCACGCTGGTCGATGCCAAACACGCGCCGCAGCAACTGGACGAACACCACGAAGCGCAAGAACAAGTGGGTTTTGCCGACCGCGTGCTGCTGACCAAGACCGATCTGGTTGAGGCGAGTGACGTGCAGGCCCTGCGCCAGCGCCTGACCCGCATGAACCCGCGCGCAAAAATTGGCGAATCCAAAAACGGTGTGGCTGCCGTGGGCGATCTGTTGGACATCCGGGGTTTCAACCTGAACGCCATCCTCGAAATCGAGCCCGAGTTCCTCAATGACGTCTCGCATGAGCACGACGACGATGTCAGCTCGTTTGTGTTCCGTGAGGACCGACCGCTTGATCTGGAAAAGCTCGAAGACCTGCTGGGTGGTCTGGTGCAGGTCTACGGCGCGCAGATGATGCGCTACAAGGGCGTGCTCAACATTGCCGGTGAGCCAAACCGCGTTGTGTTTCAGGGCGTGCACATGCTGATGGGCGCCGACACCGGCCCGGCCTGGAAGCCCCAGGAGCAGCGCACTTCGAAAATGGTGTTTATCGGCAGGGATTTACCCCGGGACGTGCTGCTGCAGGGACTGGCGCAATGCACGGCCGACGTGTGAGCAGCGGCGTCTGAAAGGAGAGGTAAACATGGAGATTTACACCAGGCTATTGCAAATGCGACAGATTCGCATTTATAATGAATGCAACAAATCACCAACCAGCAAGCCACTCCATGATTGTTTGTGTCTGCCGCCGAATCTCCGATCGCGAAATCGCCCGCCACGCCCGAGCCGGGCTGGGTTTCGATGAGATCCAGTTCGAACTGGGTGTCGCCACCCAGTGCGGCCAGTGCGAAGGCTGCGCGCGCGACGTGGTCGCGCAGTGCAGCGGCAGCTGTCCAACAGCACACATCAAGCTCGCCACCCATCCCCTGGAAGGCAGCACATGGAATCATCCCTCACCCTCTTTGCAACTCTCGCCGGCAGCCTGATCCTCGCGGTCGCTCCGCTCTGGTGGATTTTTCGCCCTTGACAGGTTTTGGCCTGTGCCTGCAGCGCTTTCACGCGCTTGCGCATGCTTCCACTAGACTCCAATGAACGCCCCTGCCCTGTCGCCTCCTCCAACACTCGCCTCCGTGCGCAAACCCATGAATCGCAACATCGTGATTGCCACCAGCGTGGTCATCTTTCACGTCGCGGTGCTGTGGGCCATGCAAAACGGTCTGCTGCGCCGCTCGGCCGAGATCGTGGTGCCAGCGGAGATGCTGACCCGCATCATCGAGATAACACCGCCCAAGGTGGCGCCGCCGCCGCCACCTCCGCCGCCCAAAAC
>NZ_JACDDD010000026.1 GCF_013817205.1 Polaromonas sp. | reverse complement strand
CGCCACCGCAGCGGGCAGATCGTCCGCAACCTCGTCCACCAGACCTTGCGCCAAGGCCTGCTGCGCGGAAAGTTTTTCACCGGACAGCATCAGATGCCGTGCCAGCCTGTCCCCCAGACGCCTGTGCACAAACGGTGCAATCTGCGCAGGCACCACACCCAGCGTCACTTCCGGTGTGGCAAACACTGCGAAAGGCGTCGCCAACACAAAATCGCCGCAACATACCAGCCCCAGGCCCCCGCCCATGGCCGGTCCGTCCACCGCCACCAGCAACATCTGCGGCAGCGCGCCCAAGGCGTTGAGCAGATGGCCGAAGCCGGCATTCATCGCGATCAGGGGGTCGGTTTCTCCGGCCGGCAGCGCCTGGCCTATCGATTGGGCGAAGTCACCCAGGCTGCCACCCGCGCAGAAAGCGCCGGCGCTGCCTTGCAGCACAACAAAGCGCAAGGCCGTGTCCTGCGCGGCCCGTTCACAGGCCTGTCCCAGCGCTGCCACCATCTCTTCGGTCAGCGCATTGCGCGTGGCCGGGTCCTGAAGGGTCCAGTGTTCAACCTCGCCGATGCGCGTGATAAGCAGCTTGTCACTCATGGATTGGGTGGGTCTTGACAGGTGACCTCTTTGTAACCATTAGCACTCCACCGATTAAACACATCACACCAAACAGTGCAAAAAAGCCTGCGACAGCGGGTGTTCCACCAACTTCGTAAAGCCAATTGAATAGCTCACACCCCAACTTGCGTCTTCCGGTGCAGACTTTGGGATAGCTGCCCTCACCAACGAGGGTTAGGTACGCCATGAAAACGAACAGTGGTCCTAGTGCTATGCCTGCCAAACCTACCAGGAATGTTCGCTTGCGTTTGTCTAGCAGCATCACCCACGGCAAGGCGGCCATACCTCCAGCAAATACAACCGCTGCAAAAGCTAGCCAACTTGGCTCTCGGATTGCCGAAACAAGCCCAAAACCTGCCATCATCACAAATATCGCTGAGAGAAGAATCTTCAGGCCGGTCCAAAGACATCCAAACGGATTCATTTGGTTTCCCGCCTTCCTTCATCAGCTTCTCGTCGGCCACTTTTGGACAGCCCCATGTATTTGGCGATGATGCCCATCATCACCTCGTCGGCACCGCCGCCTATGGATGCGAGCCGGCCATCGCGGTACATGCGCGCCACCTTGTTCTCCCAGGTGAAGCCCATGCCGCCCCAGAACTGAAGGCAGGTGTCGGGAACCAGGCGGTTCAGGCGCCCGGCCTTGAGCTTGGCCATCGAGGCCAGCTCGGTCACGTCCTGGCCCTGCACGTAGAGCTCACAGGCGCGGTAGGTCATGGCCCGCAGACCCTCGACTTCGGTCTTCATTTCAGCGAGTTTGAACTGCACCCATTGCTGATCGGCCAGCGTCGCGCCAAAGAGCTTGCGCTCGTGCGCCCACTCCACCGTCCAGTCAATGCAATTGGCCAGCGACTGGATGCAACTGGCCGCGCACCACAGCCGCTCTTCCTGGAACTGCATCATCTGGTACATGAAGCCTGAGCCTTCAGCGCCTATCAGGTAGCGCTGCGGCACGCGCACTTCATCAAAATAAATCAGGCCGGTGTCGCTGGCGTTCATGCCAATCTTTTTGATCTTCTTGCCGACTTCGATACCCTTGCGCAGCGCGCCGCCTTCGCGCATCGGCACCATCACCAGGCTTTTGTTTTTGTGCTGTGGCCCGTCGCCGGTGTTGACCAGCATGCACATCCAGTCAGCCTGCAGGCTGTTGGTGATCCACATTTTCTGCCCGCTGATGATGTAGTCGTCGCCATCCTTGCGCGCGTGGCTCTTGATGGATGCCACGTCGCTGCCGGCGCCTGGCTCGCTCACGCCAATACAGCCCACCATATCGCCCGCAATGGCAGGCGCCAGAAACTCCCGCTTGAGCTCCTCACTGCCGAAACGCGCCAGCGCCGGCGTGCACATGTCGGTCTGCACACCAATGGCCATCGGGATGCCGCCGCAGTCAATGTGGCCCAGCGCCTCCGCCATGGCGACGCCGTAGGAATAATCCAGGCCAGCGCCACCGTATGCCTCAGGTTTCGTCAGGCCCAGCAAGCCCAGGTTGCCGAGTTTCTTGAAGACCTCATGAGCCGGGAAAACTTCGGCCGCTTCCCACTCATCCACATGCGGGTTTATTTCGGCGTCGATAAAACGCTTCAGGGTTTTCTGGATTTCAAGGTGTTCGTGGGTGTACTGCATGTTTGTTTCCTTGGGTCTGTTCCGTTCACATCCGGGCCACGCCAAACTGCATGGGCCGCAGCCGGCGCGCTGCTGCGTCGGCGCACATGGCCAGGCACTGCGCCAGCACGGCGCGTGTGTCGCGCGGGTCAATCACGCCATCGTCGAGTAACAGGCCAGAGGTGTAGAAAGCATCGGCCTGCGCCTCGAACACCGACACGATCTTGTCAAACTGCGCCTGCGACTGCGCGGCGTCCACCGCGATGCCTTTGCGCACCATGGCTGCCTCTGTGACGATCTGCATGGTGCGCGCCGCCTGCTCGCCGCCCATGACTGCGGTTTTGGCACTCGGCCAGCTGAACAGGAAACGCGGCGCATAACCGCGGCCGCACATGCCGTAGTTGCCGGCGCCAAACGAAGCGCCACACTGAATGGTGATCTGCGGCACAGTCGCATTGGTCACGGCCTGGATCATCTTGGAGCCATGTTTGATCATGCCGCCCCGCTCGGCGTCCCTGCCGACCATGTAGCCGGTAGTGTTCTGCAAGTAAACAATGGGGTGGCCCAGCTGGCACATCATCTGGATGAAATGTGTGGCCTTGTTGGCGCCCGCCACGTCGATGGGGCCGTTGTTGCTGATGATGCCGACTGCGTGGCCTTCAATGGACGCCTGCACACACACCGTGGCGGCGCCGTAGAGGGCCTTGAAAGGCAGGAAGTCCGAGCCATCGACCAGACGCGCAATTACTTCATGCATGTCCACCGGCTGGCGCAGGTCATCACTCATCAGCCCCAGCAGCTCGGCCGTCGGGTAGAGTGGCTGTCCATTTGCTACAAAATTGATAGCTGTTTGCGCTTGTCCGATGTGGGCTGGAGCCCGATTTGACCATGCAATCCGGGCCACGACCTGGCGCGCCAGCCCCAGCGCGTGGCGGTCATCCTCGGCCAGTTGTTCACCCAGGCCCGACACACTGGTGTGCATCCCGGCGCCGCCCAGCTCTTCCTCGGTCGCCACCTCGCCGGTGGCTGCCATCAGCAGCGGCGGGCCTGCCAGAAAGGCTCGCGAGCGGCCTCGCACCATGATCACCACATCGCTCAGGCCCGGCATGTAAGCCCCGCCCGCCGTGCCCGAGCCGTGTTGCACCGTGATGACCGGAATGCCCGCCGCCGACAGCCGCGCAAGGTTGCGAAACAAGGCACCACCCTGGACAAAACCCTCGACGCGGTAACGCATCAGGTTGGCACCAGCGCTTTCGACCAGGTGAATGAACGGCAGCTTGTTCTGCAGCGCGATCTCCTGCACACGCAGGATTTTCTCCAGTCCCATGGCCTGGATGGCTCCCGCCTCGATGCCGGAGTCGCTGGCCACGATCATGCAGCGGGTACCCTCGATAAACCCGATACCCGCAACGATGCCGCCGCCTGGCGTAGAAAGCTCCGCATCCTTTTGGTCCTGCAGGAACCCGGCCAGTGCACACAAAGGCAGCCAGGGCGCGCCCGGGTCCAGCAGCATCGCCACCCGATCACGTGGCAGCAACTGGCCACGTTTGTCGAACACCGGTTTTGATTTCGCCGATGCCTGGGTCGCGCGGCCCTCCAGCGCCCTTAGCGCCGCAATGCGCGCCAGCATGGCGTCGCGGCGTTGCACAGCCACGCTGCCTTGTGCATTCCAGGCCGTCTGGAAAATGGTCATTTCTGAAAAACTTTCGGCGTCGTGGCCAGATGGAAGCCCTCAAACGGCTTGACCGCCTCGCGCTGCTGCGCGTCGGCATCGGGCAGACGCATGGGCCAGCCCATGCGCGCCTGCGGCCGCGCGCCGTCCACGCGCAGCACCGTGCCGCTGATGAAGCTGGCCGCTGGGCTCAGCAAAAACACAATCGCCGCCGAGGTCTCTGCCTCGGTGCCGAAGCGGCCCAAGGGCACGGTGCTTCGCATCTGGCGCAACATGGCGCCCGCTTCGGGTGGGTAGTGGTCCATGCCGCTCGATGCGATGTAGCCCGGTGCCACCGCATTGACGCGCACCCCGCTGTACGCCCATTCGGCCGCAGCCGTCTCGGTGAAGCTGACCATGCCGGCGCGCGCCGCACCGCTGTGGCCCATGGAAGGCATGGAGCCCCAAATGTCGGCGACGATGTTGACGATGCCGCCGCCATGCGCCGCCATGGACTGCAGGTAACACTCGCGCGCCATCAAAAAGCCGCCCGTCAGGTTGGTGTTGATCACAGCGTCCCAACCCTTGGCGCTGATGCTTTCCAGCGGCGCGATGTACTGCCCACCGGCGTTGTTAACCAGGGCGTCGATGCGGCCGTGGGCCAGCACGATGGCTGCCACCGTGGCCTGAACCGCAGCCTCTTGCCGGATGTCGCAGGGGTGAAAGCTCGCGCGGCCGCCGGCGGCCACAATTTCGCCGGCCACGTCGTGCAGCTTGTCGAGCTTGCGGCCAATCAGCACCACATGCGCACCCAGCGCGGCCAGCTCATGCGCCGTACAGCGGCCTATGCCGGAGCCACCGCCGGTGACCACCACCACCTTGCCGACAAACAGGCCGGGACTGAACACCGATTGGTAACTCATGCGCGGCTTCCCCTCATAGGTTTTTGCGGGCTTTCCCCGATAAACAGCGCCATCGCCGCATCGGCCAGCTCGTCGAGCGACGCACCTTTTTTGGCATCGAACCATTGCACCGACCAGTTCAGCGCACCGAAGATCAGCAAGCGGGCCAGCTTGACCGGCGCTTTGAGTTGTCCCTGCTTGTGCAGAGACTGCAGCACAGGCTCCCAGCGCGCTTCGTAGTCGCCCTGCAAAAGCGCGAGCGCGGTCCGCTGCTTGGCGGTGATGGAGCGTGACTCATACAGCATGACGGGAATGAAGTCGCTGCCCGGACCGAGCAGAACATCAAAGTGATTGCGGATGAGCACCTGCAGCAGAGCCAACGCGTCGGGTGCCGAGGCGGCCGCAGCGTCCAGCGCCGCCGCCTGCCGCGCAATGGCGGTGCGCATACCTTCATCCATCACCGCATGCAGCAACGCGCCCTTGCTTTTGAAGTGATAAAAAGGCGAGCCGCTGTGCATGCCCACGGCTGCGGCGATGTCGCGTGTGCTGGTTGCCTCAAACCCTTTGCGCCGAAACAGCCGAGCTGCAGCATTGACCAGCTCTACCCGGCGGTTGCCATCGTCACGTTCATCAATCGTCTTGCGCGGCCGGCCGCGCGGTCGCTTTTCGGCGGCTGGCTCGGCAGATACAGCGGCTGTAGGGGTGCGGCCGGCAGAGCGGCTGCGCGCAGGGGTCTTTTCCATGAACAAGACCATACCAAACCCGGCTATTTTTAGCAAGCACCTGCTTTGTAAAAATAGAATGGGAAAATTAAGGCAAAGTGGTTCGCCGGAGCCCGGCGAGCAGGCGACGCATAGCGGACGGTGAAAACGCCTGAATGATCGCCCGCTATGCTCCTACAAGCAGCCTGTCATGAAGGCCGTCGCATTTGGGAAATGTCTAACCTGCCAGCGCCGCATTGCGGACATTCAGAGCGGATCCAATGAACTTCTGCCGTTGTTGGTCGATAGCGGCCAAGTGCGGACGACAGAAATTGACCCGCCCCGGCGGTTCGCGGCATCGACCATCAGAAGTGCAATCATCGACGCATTGAGGGGCTACCTCATCGGCAGGGCCGACAGTTAACCCGTCAACGCGACTCTCAGCGCTCCACCGTCTTGTTCCAGCGCGCATTCCAGGCTGGACGGTTTTCGTTGATGACGTCCCAGTCCACCGTGACCGCGGTCTTCATGTAGTCGTTCATCTGCTTGACCAGCGCGGCGGCGGTGCCTGACGCCTTGGTTTTTGGGTTGGACGGAATCTGGTCGCCGTGCTCGAGTGCGGCGGCTTGCGCTTCGGGTGACAGCAGGAACTGGGCTAGCTTGTGGGCCAGTGCGGGCTCGCTGTTCTTGGCGATCACGCACTCGCCCACGGTGAGCACGGCGGAGCCTTCCTTGGGCTGCACATACTCAACCGGCAGGCCCTTGTCTTTCAGCACACCGACGGCGGTGGGCGTTAGCGGAAACATGGCAGCCTCGCCGGTCTGCACCATCTCGGCGATCTTTGCCGAACTTGGGATGTACTCCACAACGTTCGGGCCTATGGTGGTGGGCCAGGCCTTGAAGCCGGGTTCCACATTCTTGTCGGTGCCGCCCTGGATGCGGTTAAACAGCAGGAAGCCGTGCAGGCCGAAGGTCGAGGATGACAGTGACTGGAACACCACCTTACCCTTGAACTTGGGGTCGGCCAGGTCCATCCAGGAGGTCGGCGGCGCCCAGCCCTTTTCGGTGAACATCCTCTTGTTGTAGGCAATGCCGGTCATGCCGATGTTGACGCCTGCGGCCATGTCGCCCCTGAAGCGCGCGGTGGGGAACAAATCGTTCAGCGCCGGACTGGCCTGCATCTTCTCGCACAGACCCATGCCGATGGCGCGGTACATGATGCCGTCGTCGAGGAACATGACATGCATCTGCGGGTTGTCCTTGTTGGCCTGCGCCTTGGCCAGGATGTCTGACGAGGTGCCGGGCACCACCACCACCTTGACGTTGTTGGCTTTCTCGAAGGCGCCGAACACATGACCGGTGTAGGTTTTCTCCATCGTGCCGCCATTCATGCCGATGTACAGCGTCTTGGTTTGGGCCAGAGCCTGCCCGGCAACCAGGCTGACGGCCATGACGGCAAGAGACACCGCGGTAGCGCGGGCGGACAGGAAGCGTGGGGACTTGTTCATGGTATCTCCTGGGGTGATGAGGCAGGGTGGGTTGAAGGGGAAAGTCAGACAACAGCGGAAGGGACAAGGCCGGTGGTTGCCGCACGCGGACTTGCAGAAAAACGGGACACGGAAAAGGCATCAATGGGCGTGGCGCTCTGGCCGTCACGCACCAGGTCGGCCAGCACGGCGCCGACTGCGGGGCCAAGCTGGAAGCCGCCGCCCGCAAAACCGAATGCATGAATCAGGCCGGGTGTGGTGGCGCTGGGGCCCAGCACCGGCTGGCGGTCGGGCAGGTAGCCTTCGGTGCCGCTCCAGGTGCGAATGATGTGGGCGTTGCGCAGGGCCGGCAGCAAGTCGATGGTTTGCTGCATCAGCGCGGCAATGCCGCTGCGCTGCGCACGGGCGCGCTGGTCGTCCAGCGCATAGCCTCGGCCGCCGCCAATGACGCAATTGCCGCGCGCCACCTGCCGCGCATAGACGCCGCCGCCTTCCACGCCCAGGCTGAAGTTCAGGAACACCGGCAGGGGTTCTGTCACCGCCATCTCGGGGTGGCCCGACTCCATGGGCACCACATCGCCAAACTGCGCCGCGATGGTGCCGGCCCAAGCGCCCGCACAGTTGAGCAAATGCCTGGCGCGAACCTCCAGCGCATTGCCCGAGCGCAGCACAAACGCCGTGCCGTCGTGTGCCGCTTCATCGATGTGTGTCTGCTCGCGCACATCCGCGCCCAGCCGCTGCGCGGCCAGCGCAAAGGCCGGTGACACCAGGCGCGGATTGGCCTGCCCGTCATCCGGGCACAGCGACGCGCCCACGGCAACCCGGCTCAGCCAGGGACAGCGCTCGCGCAAGGCCCGCGCCGAAAGGATTTGCAGATCCATTCCGAAGCCCTGCGTGCGCTCGCGGTAGCTTTCCAGCGCGGCCAGGTCGGCTTCGCTGCGTGCAATCTTGAGGTGGCCGGAGCGCAGGTACTCGCCTTCAATGCCAATGAGTTCGGGCAGCCGCGCCCACAGGCCCTGCGCGCGTTGCGACAGCGGCAACTGGCTGGCTGGCCGCCCCTGGCGCCGCACGCCGCCATAGTTCACGCCGCTGGAGCGGGAACCGCAGAGATCGCGCTCCAGCAAGACCACCGACAGGCCCATGCGCCGCAGGAACAGCGCGGCCGACGAGCCCATGATGCCGCCGCCAATGATGGCGACATCGGCAGAGATGCGTTCCATCATGCGGCCTCTCCGTTCACCCGGGCCATGGCGGCAAACGGCAGCGGCTTGATGGGCGCCTGGCCGCGCAGCCGGCCCACCGCATCGGGTGCGGCGGCGCAGGCATGCGCGAGGATTTCCGCCGCCGCCACGCCGCAGGTGCGACCCTGGCAGCGCCCCATGCCCACGCGCGTCAGGGCTTTGAGGCGGTTCATCTCGCGCGCGCCGGTGTCGTGGACGCATTGGCGCAATTCGCCCACGGTGATTTCTTCGCAGCGGCAGATCACCAGCTCGTCAGGTGCGCTGGCAGCCCAGTCCTGCGGGAAAGGGAAGGCTCGCTCCAGCCCGACGCGAAAGGCCGCCGTGCGCGCCAGCTTCACTTCCAGTTCGGAGGCGCGCGCGGCATCCACGGCATCCACGGCCTTTCCCGCGTCGGCCAGCAGCGCCAGGGCCGAACGCTCGCCCGCCCACTCGGCCGCGTCAGCGCCCATGATGCCTACCCCATCGCCCGCCAGGTAGACGCCCGGAACACTGGAGCGCCCTGCCCCATCGCGCTCGGGCAGCGCGGCGCGCTGCAGGGTGTTGTAGCTGAAACGGCAGCCCAGCAGGTCGGCCAGCTGGGTTTCGGAACGCAGCGCATAACCAAAGGCCACGGCATCGCAGGCCACTTCGTGCTCGGTGGCGCCAGCGCGCCAGCGCATGGCCGTGACCTGCACCTTGCCTGTGGCACGCACCAGCCGCACGCCCTGGTGCACCGGCACGCCGTGCGCGCGCAACCAGCCCAGGTAATACACGCCCTTGGCAAACACCGCGGGCTGGCGCAGCATGACCGGGGCCGCCAGCGCCTTGTCCTTGAAACTGGCGGTGTCCAGCACGGCAACCACCTTTGCGCCTGCTTTCGCATACTGGTAGGCCACCAGATACAGCAGGGGCCCGGTGCCGGCGATGACCACGCGCGAACCAATGGCGCAGCCCTGGTACTTCAGCGCCACCTGCGCGGCGCCCAGGGTGTAGACGCCGGGCAATGTCCAGCCCGGAAACGGCAGGACGCGATCCGTCGCACCGGTGGCCACGATCAGCTGGCCATACGGCAGCGTGCCCATGCGGCCGCGGCAAAGCAAATCAAGCCGGCCGCCTTCGGCGCTCCAGACCAGCGTCTCGGGCCGGTAGTCGACGCGGTTCAGAATGCCGGCCATGGCGCTGTGCAGCGCCTCCGCACGGCCGGCTTCAAAGCCATACAGCGCGCGTTTGGAGCGGGTGAAGCCGGGTGGCGGCTGGCGGTAAATCTGCCCGCCCCAGCGCGGGGCTTCGTCAATGACCACCGGCCGCACGCCGTGCGCGACCAGCGTTTGCGCCGCGCGCACGCCGGCCGGGCCGGCGCCCACAATGACGGGTTGCAGGGCTTTTGTCATTCGTGCCCCTCCTCGCCGGTGACCAGGCGCATGCCCTCTTCAATGAACGTGCCGCAGGCGCGCAGGCGCTGGCCCGACTCGGTCGTGATCCAGCAGTCCTGGCAGGCGCCCATCAGGCAAAAGCCGGCGCGCGGTGCGCCGCTAAATTCGCTGCGGCGCAATTGCGCGCCGTGCGTGAGCACCGCCGTCAGCACGGTGTCGCCCGCCAGCGCGCTCAGCGCCTGGCCGTCGAGCACAAAACCCACTGCGGGGCGGCCGGTTTCGGCCACGCGCTGAAAGAGTGCCACGGGTATTTTGTGAAGGGGCTGGGTCATTTGTGCCCTACCAGAATCTTGTCGAGGCCATAGATGCGGTCCAGCACCAGCATGGCCACGGCCGTCAGGGCCACCATGAGTGCCGACACCGCCGCCATCAGCGGGTCAATCGACTCGGTGGCGTACATGTACATGCGCACCGGCAGTGTCACGGTGGAAGGGGCCGTGACAAAAATCGACATGGTGACTTCGTCAAAGCTGTTGATAAAAGCCAGCAGCCAGCCGCCGGTGACGCCGGGCAGAATCATCGGCAGCGTGACGCGGGTGAACACCGTGGCCTGGCTGGCGCCCAGCGACAGCGCGGCCTGCTCGGCGCTGCGGTCACTGCCCTCCACCGACGCCAGCACCAGCCTTAGCACATAGGGCGTGACGATGACCACGTGCGCCAGCGCCAGCCAGAAGAAGCTGCCGGTAGCGCCTATCAGCGAAAAGGTTCGCAACAAGGCCACCCCCAACACCAGGTGCGGAATGATCAGCGGCGAGAGAAAGAGGCCATTGAGAAAATCACGGCCCGGAAAACTGTGGCGCGCGATCGCCAGCCCGGCCGGCACGGCGAGAAAAGTGGCGAGTGTGGCAGAGATTGCCGCCAGCCACAGGCTGTTCTTGAAGGACTGCACAAAGTCCGAATGCGCAAACACTGCGCGGAACCAGCGCAATGAAAATTCCGTGGTCGGGATGGCCAGCGTGTTGCCGGGCGTGAAGGCCACCACACACACAATGACCAGCGGCGCCAGCATGAAGGTGATGACAAGTGCGTTGAACAGTAGCGCGAGGGGACCGTTTTTAGACATGGCGCGCTCCTTATCCCAGGGATTTCTTGTAAGACCGCTCCAGCACGCGGTTGTAGCTCAGCATGATGACCAGGTTGGCCAACAGCAGCGTCAGGGCAATCGCCGCGCCCAGCGGCCAGTTGAGCTCGTGCAGATACTCGTCGTACACCACAGTGGCTACCATCTTCAGACGCCTCCCCCCCAGAAGGCCGGGAATCGCAAATGCGCTGGCGCTGAGGCCGAACACGATGAGGCTGCCCGACAGGATGCCCGGCAGCACCTGCGGAAAGATGATGCGGCGCAAGGTGGTGAAGTGCGAGGCCTGCAGCGACAGCGCCGCGTCTTCCACGCCCGGGTCCAGCTTTTGCAGAGACGTCCATACCGGGATCACCATGAAAGGCAGCATGACGTGCACCAGCGCAATGACCACGGCCGCTTCGGTGTAGAGGATGCGCATGGACGGCAGGCCCACAGCCCGCATGGCCTGGTTGACCACGCCCTCGGGGCCCAGCAACATGCTCCAGCCGAAAGCGCGCACCACCACTGACACCAGCAGCGGCGCCAGCACCACCAGCAACAAAATGGAGCGCCAGGGGCTGCGCATGCGGCTCAGCACATAAGCCTCGGGCGCGCCGACGACGATGCAGATCAGCGTGGTGAGTGCCGAAATCCAGAGGGTGCGCCAGAAGATGCCGTGGTAGTAGTCATCCGTCAGAACGGCGGCGTAATGCGCCAGGGTGAAGCTGTTCTTGACGCCCGTGGCGTGGTCAAACACCTGGAAAGACAGCACGGCGGTGAGCGCCAGCGGCACCAGCAGGAGGCAAGCGAATAGTGTGAAGGCCGGCGCCGACAGCAGCCAGGGCGTGCGTGACGCGCTCGCCCGCGCCGGTGACGTGACCGGTGCGGCCACAGCGGCGCTGTTCATGCTGGCATCCCTTGCGCGCCGGGCAGCAGACGCACTTGCTGGGCGGTCCAGTCCAGGCCGACGTTGGAACCCTCTTCAGCGGGCGCCGTGCCGTCGTTGGGGCAGACCACCGCGAGCCGGCCTGCCGCGGTCGACACCTGGTAGAGCCACTGGCTGCCAAGGAAGAAACGTTCGTGCACCGTGCCGCCAATACGGCCGCTGGCTTCGGGCACGAGGCGGATCTTTTCGGGACGCAAGCTCAGCACCACAGCGTCGCCTTCCGCCACGCCGGGCGCCTGCACCTCGAGCGGTACATTGCCGCCGACATTCACCGTGGCCCAGGGGCCGGCGGCCGTCACGCGGCCTTCCAGCAAATTGGCCTTGCCGACAAAGCTGGAAATAAAGCGGGTTTGCGGATGCTCATACAGCCGGTGCGGTTCGTCGATCTGCGTCACGCGGCCAGCCTCCATCACCACCACGCGGTCGCTGATGGACATGGCTTCGGTCTGGTCGTGCGTGACCATCACCGTAGTGGTTCCGACCTTGCGCTGGATCTGCCGCAATTCAAACTGCATTTCCTCGCGCAGCTTGGCATCCAGGTTGGAGAGCGGCTCGTCCAGCAGCAGCACCGGCGGCGAGATCACCAAGGCGCGGGCCAGGGCGACACGCTGGCGCTGGCCGCCCGAGAGTTCACGCGGATAGCGGCCTGCATGCGCCTCAAGATGCACCAGGGCCAGCGCAGCCTTCACGCGCTCGGCCCGCTCTTCTTTGGGCACGCGGCGCATCTCCAGGCCGAAGCTCACGTTGTCGTACACGCTCATGTGGGGGAACAGCGCATAGCTCTGGAACACGATGCCCAGGCCGCGCGAATTGGGTTTGGCGTGGGTGATGTCACGGCCGTCCAGCGTAACCTGGCCAGATGTCACTTCGCAAAATCCCGCAATCATTTGCAAGGTGGTGGTCTTGCCGCAGCCCGAAGGGCCGAGCAGCGAGACGAACTCGCCCTTTTCCACCGACAAGTCCATGTCGGCCACAGCGCGGGTGGCGCCGTAAGACTTGTTCACATTCGCCAAGGTCAAAAAAGACATGGGGAGCACCTCTGCAACAAGGGGGATGGCCAGCGCCGCAACATGCAGGACGATGACACCTTGATGACTTCATGCTAGGGCATCCTATAAAAAATCGTCAATAGGTTATTCCGTATAGAGATATATTTATTTGATTTATTCCATTTAACGGAATTTATGTACACTTATATAAACATCAATTCCGCCCAAGGAGACGCCATGAAAGACGACGAGAACAGCTCCAGCAGCGTGCAGCGGGCCTTTTCCATTCTCCGGGCCCTGGCCACCACGCAGGCCAAAGGCGGGCGCATCACGCACATCGCCAAGGCCACGGGCCTCACGCAGGCGACCACCCACCGCATCCTGCAAAGCCTGGTGGCCGAGCGCGTGGTGGAGCAGGAACCCGGCTCCAAGCTGTACCGCTTGAGCATTGATTTTTTTGCGCTGGCCGCGCAAGCCGGCAACACCATGGACTTGCGCAGCCTGTGCCGGCCCTCCATGTTGCGGCTGTGTGCCAGCTTGGGTGACACCATCTTTTTGCTGGTACGCAGCGGCTTTGATGCGGTTTGCCTGGACCGCAGCGAAGGTCCGTTTCCGATTCGCTCTTTCACCGGCGACATCGGCGGGCGTGTGGCATTAGGCATGGGCCAGGGCGGCCTGGCCATCCTCGCGTTTTTGCCCGAAACCGAGCGCGAGGAAGTGATCCGCTACAACCTGCCGCGGGTGCGCGAGTTCGGTGTATATGACGAGGTCTACCTGCGCACAGAGATAGAGCGCGTGCGCGAACTCGGCTACGCCGGGCGCAACACCAACCTGCTGGACGGCATGGCCGGCGTCGGCGTGCCGGTGCTGGACCGCGAAGGCCGCGCGGTCGCAGCGCTTAGCGTGGGGACGATTTCCTCACGCTTGAGCCCCGATCGCTTGCCGACGGTGGTGGAGCTACTCAAGCGCGAAGCAACAGCCATCAGCGCGCAGATCAACCCGTTTGACAGCACGCTGCGCCGGCCCGCGCAGAGCCTTGCACCTGCTGATAATGACTGAGACACTCTGACGGCTGCGACCCTTCTGCGCCTCAAAAAGGAAAGCCCCGTGGATAACGAACTCGCCAAGAAGCAAGGTGCGATCCTTTCGGTCAAAGAGAAAGCCGTTGCAAAGATGGGGATAGCGGCGGTCGCGTTTTGCCTGGCCTGGGCGGAATGGCTTACACCTTCCGTTCCACCCTTTGTCGGCAAATGGGCCTGGACAAAGATTTGGGCCTTTGAGGTGATGGGGCCGCGTGGAATTGTCGGCATATGGATGGCCTTGGGAACACTGATGCTGGCGCTCGGCCTCATGCAGCTGTGGAACTCGGAAAAGCGCACCCACTAAATGTCACTGCTGATCACAGCGACCTGATCACCACCCATTCATTTCACAGCATTCGCCTGCTCACGCAACCACTCGCGCAGTTGCACCAGCGGCCGCCAGCTGGTTTTCTGCGAAGGCCAGACCAGGTAGTAGGCAAAGTCGGAGCTCAGTGACAAGTCAAACGGCACCGCCAGCGTGCCGTCGGCAATGTCGTCAGCGACCAGGAAGCGCGGCAGCACCGCCAACCCTAAGCCCGCCTTAACGGCCTGCGCAATCATGGAAAAAAGCTCGTACTTGGGCCCTATGCCTGCGCCCTGCGCGTCATCAATGCCTGCCAGCTGAAACCAGTCGCGCCAGGCGTGGGGTCGCGTGCTCTGGTGGATCAGCGTGAACTTGAGCACATCGGCCGGCCGGCGCAACTGGCGTTTTTTTATCAACACCGGGCTGCACACCACCACGCTGTCTTCACCCACCAAGTATTCGGATTCGGTGCCGGGCCAGTCGGGCCGGCCGTAGTGGATGGCCGCGTCCAGCCCCGTCAGTGAAAAGTCGAAAGGCTGCAGGCGCGTGGCCAGATTCAGCGTCACATGCGGATGGGCTTTCAGAAAAGACGGCATGCGCGGAATCAGCCACTTAGTGGCAAAGGTGGGCACCACGCCCAGCTCCAAGGTGCCACCTTCGCCTTTGGACGACACCAGGTCCAGCATGGCCGCCTCCAGCGCATCCAGCGCCGGACTGACCCGCGCCAGCAGCGAACGGCCGGCGTCGGTGAGTTCCAGCTGGCGCGGCAGCCGCAAAAAAAGGCTCACGTCCAGGTCGTGTTCCAGCCCCAGGATCTGGTGGCTGACCGCGCTCTGGCTCACCGACAGGTCTTGCGCCGCCAGTGTGAAGCTGCCGCGGTGGGCGGCTGCCTCAAAGGCCAGAAGGGCTTGGGTGGAAGGGATTCTTCTGCGCATCGCATCAATATATCTCATGCCTTCATCGAAATACATCCTTTGCGCACCAGGCCTGAATTATTGAAAATCCAGCCTTCATCTGCGTGAAACACCCTTGAAATGACCCAGCTCCAGAAACTCCTTTCAGGCTGCCTTCCGCCTGAAGCCGTGAAAATCATCCATGAGCAGATGTACGTCCACCCGGCGCTGCAGAAGCCGGCGTCAGGCACCGTCACCCGCGCAGAGCTGGCCCAGGCGCTGAACATGGCGCTGTTTCATGACCTGGTGCAGCGCGTGCCGGCCAGTCAGGACTACATTGCCTGCGACGTGGTGGCGCAAAAGCGCCAGGTGGTGTTTGACCATGGCGCGCTGCGCACCGTGCGCTGGCCCAGCGGGGCGCTGCCCGGTGGTGAGGCGGCCTTTACGCGGGTGCTGCGGCCGCTGGGTTTTGCGCTGCAGGACACTTACCCCCTGCCCCGCCTGAAAATGACGGGCCGGGCCTACTGCCACCAGGATTTTCCGCAGGACATTGCACAGTTTTTTGTATCCGAGCTGCACCCCGAAGAGTTTTCATCTGCCTTCCAGACAACGGTGACGCGTGTGCTGTCCACCTCGCGCGACCCGCTGGGAGCGCAGGACATCGCCGACCTGGATCAATTGACGCGCGACGGCACACTGCCCCTGCAACAAGCGCTGCGGTTGCTGCCCCATCTGATCGCATGCTTTGGTCGCCAGCACGACGTGTTTGCACTGGAAGACTACGAAGCGCTGTTGGCCGAATCGGCTGAAATGGCCTGGATTTCAACCGAAGGCAATGCCTTTAACCACGCCACCGACCGCGTGGCCGACGTGGATGCCGTGGCCGAACACCAGCGCGCGCTGGGCCGTCCCATCAAGGACAAGGTCGAAGTCTCGGCCAGCGGCCGCGTACGCCAGACGGCCTTTCGCGCCGCCAGGGTAGAGCGCGAGTTCATCGCCGCGCAAGGCCGCGTCACGCGCAGCGTGCCCGGCTCGTTCTACGAGTTCATCACGCGTGCCGAACTGGCGCCCCTCGCAGCGAACGACCCGGTGCAGGCGCCGCAGCTTGACCTGGCCTTTGACGCCGGCAATGCCACCGGCATTTTCGGCATGACAGCCGCGCGGGCATGAGCGGTGTGCGCGGGCCGGTGCGGCCACTCTACGCGCAAGCCAGCGGCTCACCCATACGCGCCATGCTGGCGCTGGCCGGCCAGGAGGGCATGATCTCACTCGCAGGCGGGCACCCCGACCCTGCGCTGCTCCCTGCTGACTGGCTGCGCGAGTCGCTGCTGGAAGTGACCGGAAAACTGCAAGGCCGCAGCCTGCAATACGGCGCCACAGAAGGTCTGCCCGAGCTGCGCGAGGCCAGCGCGGCCTTGTTGACGCAACGCGGCCTGGCAGCCAAGGCGGCAGAGCTGATCATCACCACGGGTTCGCAGCAGGCCATCGATTTGCTGGCGCGTGTGCTGATCGAGCCCGGCGAAAGCATTGCGGTGGAATCGTTTAACTACCCCGCGGCGCTGCAGGCCTTTCGCTTCGCGGGTGCCCGCCTGGTCGAAGTTCCGACCGACGCACAGGGCATGGATGTCGACAGGCTCGAACCCATCCTGCTGGCCGAGCGCCCGCGCGTACTCTACGTGGTGCCCAACTTCGCCAACCCGACCGGCGCCGTGATGCCGCTGGCGCGGCGGCTTCGCCTGCTGGAGCTGGCCGCACAATATGGCGTGACGCTGATCGAAGACGACCCCTACGGTGAACTCTGGTTTGGCGAAGCGCCGCCGCCGCCACTGGTTCAACTCAACCAGCAGGCCGGCTCACCCGCGCAGGTCGCCTACATGACCAGCTACTCCAAAGTGGTGGCGCCTGCCCTTCGCCTGGGTGTGTTGCTCGCGCCGGCCGACATACTGCGCGCGGTGGTGCTGGCCAAACAGGCCGCCGACGTGCACAGCGGCTCGCTGGAGCAATTGACGCTCGCGGCCATGCTGGACTCCAATCGTCTCGCGCCGCACCTGAATCTGCTGCGCAGGGCCTATGCAGAAAAAGCCGCCACACTGGCCGGCGCATTACGCGCGCATGCCGGCGGGCTGCTCGAATTCGATGCGCCGCAAGGCGGCATGTTTGTCTGGGCCAGGCTGCGCGGTGATTTACCTCTGTTGCCGACACAAGACTGGATGAACTTCGGCCTTCAGCACAAAGTGCTGGTGGTGCCGGGCGCTGCCTTCAGCATCAGCAATGACGCGCAGCCGTAGCAGCGCCTGAGCTTTGTCAACCCTTCACCGGCCGCGCTGCAGCAAGGCGCCGAGCGGCTGGGCCGCGGGCTTCACAGCCTTGCTTCAAAAACATCTTCAGATATCAGGACCACCCCCGAAAGGACTTCATGAGTTACTCCAGCGACGTTTCATCCCTCTTCAAGGCCCTGGGCGTCAGCGCCGAGCTTGGCAGCAAGGCGCCCGCTGCGATTGAAGTTATCACCCCGATCGACGGAAGCCACTTGGCGCGCGTGGCCATTCAAAATGCCGCCGACGTTGACAGGGCGATCAACGCTGCCCATCAGCGCTTCATCGAATGGCGCAATGTGCCGGCCCCCAAACGCGGTGAACTGGTACGCGCCTTCGGTGAAACCGTGCGCCGCCACAAGGCCGAGCTGGGCCAGCTGATTTCCCTGGAGACCGGCAAGATTCTGCAAGAAGGCCTGGGCGAAGTACAAGAGGTCATCGACATCTGTGAATTCGCCGTCGGCCTGTCGCGCCAGCTCTACGGCCTGACGATTGCCAGCGAGCGCCCCGACCACAAGCTGCTGGAAACCTGGCACCCCGTGGGCGTGGTCGGCATCATTTCGGCCTTCAACTTCCCGATGGCGGTGTTCGCCTGGAATGCCGCGCTGGCACTCGTGTGCGGCAACACGCTGGCCTGGAAGCCTTCGGAAAAAACGCCGCTGTCGGCCATTGCCCTCAACGGCCTGTTGCTGCAAACGGCGAAAGAGCTGAGACTGGAAACCGCAGGCCTGAGTGAATTGCTGATCGGCGAGCGCGCCACCGGCGAAGCTCTGGTCAAGCACCCGCACGTGAAGCTGGTGAGCGCCACCGGCTCCACCGCCATGGGCAAGAACGTGGCCATCGCTTGCGCGGGCCTCTTCAAGCGCTCGCTGCTGGAGCTGGGCGGCAACAACGCCGCCATCGTCTGCCCCACGGCCAACCTCGAACTCGTCGTACGTGGCGCAGCTTTCGCGGCGGCGGGCACCGCCGGCCAGCGCTGCACCAGCCTGCGCCGCCTGATCGTGCACCGTTCGATCTATGCGGAACTGGTCAAACGGCTGGTGGCTGTGTTCGCACGGCTGCCGGTGGGCAACCCGCTGAAGGACGGCACGCTGGTCGGCCCACTGATCGATGGCCGTGCGCTTGACGCCATGCAATCGGCGCTGGATGAAGCCCAGAAGCTGGGCGCCACTGTGCATTTCGGTGAACGGCAGGCAGGCGACGACTCAGCCCACTATGTGCGTCCCGCCATCGTGGAGCTGAAGGAACAGGACGGCCCCATGCTGCACGAGACCTTCGCGCCAATTTTGTATGTGGTGCCCTACGACAACTTTGAGGAAGCCATCGCGCTGAACAATGCTGTAGTGCACGGCCTGTCGTCGGCCGTCTTCACGCAAGACCTGCGCGAAGCCGAACAGTTCACCTCGGCGCGCGGCTCCGATTGCGGCATTGCCAACGTCAACATCGGCACCAGCGGCGCGGAAATCGGTGACGCGTTTGGTGGAGAGAAGGAAACCGGCGGCGGCCGCGAGTCGGGCTCGGATGCATGGAAGGCATATATGCGCCGCGCCACCAACACGGTCAACTACGGCGCCAGCCTGCCGCTGGCCCAAGGCATCCGCTTCGACATATAGACAAGCATCGACGCGCTGGGGTGCGGTCGGCCGAGCGGCTGCGCGGGGGTCTTTTTCAGAACAAGACCATACCAAACCCAGCCATTTTTAAAAAGCACTTGATTTGTGAAAATAGAAGTGCAGTTGACGTAAGACGTAGTACCTTGACCGGCAAGGGACCACAGGGGACGGCGGGTGACTACACTGGAGTTCTTCCCACATACCAACCCCGGTTCGATTGATGGATTTTTTCATGATAGGGCTGCTGATCGCAGCCGGCACATACGCGCTCAAATCGGGCTACGAACGCAAACGTATCGCCTTGCTGGGCGGCCATCTCGGCCAATATGAGATTGAAAAACTCATGGAAGGTCTGACCGAGGGTTACATGGGAGCGCTCCCGGAGAACGCCCGCAGCGTCGGGACAGTATCTGGAACCTGCAGACAGCGACCGAGACCAAGCTGTGCGAGCAGTTCAACAATTTCGTCGCGGGCTTTTCCCAAGTGGATGCCTTTGACGCGCGCGTGAGCAAGCTGCCCGTGAGTTTTCCCTATGCAGAGCGGCTTTTTCCGGTGGCCACCTTCGACTTGCGACTGGGCCTGCTGGTGCACGCCGAAGGCATCACCCGAGCGGTGCAAAACAAGGGCGAGCAGTCCTCCAAAAGCAAGGCCTTCACCCTCTCCGCTGAAATTTTCCTGATGCAACTCACCTGCCACTGGTTCTGCAAGTCAAAACGGTGGCCTCGGCCCGTTTGCTGGGCCGTCACAAAACTTCTTACTCCCGGGTGCTGGCTTCCGTCGCGCCGGAGACGCGCCGCGCCTATCTTGAGCTGACGGGACCATGAAGCGCTGGCGCGGGTCAAGCGTCCTGCTGGCCGCGTAGAGTCGGCAGGCCCACGCCAGCCGCATCAAAACCACCGTCAACCGCCAGAACCTGGCCGTTAACAAAACTCGCCGCCGCGCTGCAAAGAAAACCCGTGACCGCTGCGATTTCTTCAGTGGTGCCGTAACGGCCCAGGGGGATGGCATCGTGGTAGTCGCGCCGGATGGCCGCGCTGTGCACCAGCTTGGCCATCTCGGTTTCAACCGGGCCTGGCGCGACAGCGTTGACGCGAATACCGATGTTGCCCAGCTCCACGGCTTGCTGCTTTGTAAGGTGAATAAGCGCCGCCTTGCTGGTGCCGTAAGCGGCGCGCAGCGTGCTGGCGCGCAACCCGGAGATGGAGGCGATGTTGACGATGCTTGCGCTACCCGACTTCAGCATCAAAGGGACAAAAGCCTGTGTGCAAAGAAACGCGCCGTCGAGGTTGGTTGCCATCACATGGCGCCATTCCTCGAATGTCGTGTCCATCACGGGCTTGAAGATGGCAACGCCGGCGTTGTTCACAAGCGCGTCAACACGGCCAAAAACAGTCTCCACCTTTTCAGCCGCCGACTGCACCTGCTGGGGGCTGGACACATCACAGGTAATGACCAGCACGTCGTCAGCCCGATCCAGCGCGGCATCGGCCAGCCCCAGCGCTTCACTGTCAAGATCGACAAGCACCACGCGATGCCCATGCGCCAGGAACCATTTCCCCATCGCCAGGCCGATGCCACGCGCGCCACCGGTGATCACGGCCACCGGCAGCGATGGTTCATCAAGCTTCATATGGTTTTCCCGAAAAAAGGATGCCGCGGCAAGAGCGCGGTGAGACCACTATAAAGCTATCGTTCATCGCGCACCCTTCCCTGCCGCGTCGTCACTCAGTTTCGGCCACCTGCTCCTGCATGCCGTACTTGTGGCGTGACCAGGCGACCAGGGCCTTCCCCGCCAGCCCCTTCAGGCCGGCGTGTTTCCACGGCGCATAAGCCTCCTCCGGCCCACGCCCCAGGCGCGACTTCTGCAAGCGCTCGCCACGGCCGTAAAACTCCCGGAAGCTCATGAGCAAGGGATGCCAGCGATCAGGATCCACCCGGTGCTCATGCCCGTTCATGAGGATGTCGGGGTGGACATGCACTTTCACGATGCGCACTTCGACACACACCGCAGGCACACCCATGCGCGGGTCTTTTCGGGCAAAAGGGCGAATTTCCTCAACGACAGCCTCCAGCTGGACCGGGCACTCCTGCGCACGCAGAGGTGCGACCGTCGCCGATGCCTGCGGCGTCAAACCGCTGGCGACAAACTTGACGGCCTCATGGCGGTAACCCAGCAGCTTTTTATGCACCGGCACCGGGCGGCTGCCGGTCGTCAGCGCCAGTCGATTGACTGCTTCCGCCATGCTGTCGGAGGGCAGGTTCAGCACACACTGCCCGGAGCGCCTGACGTTCTCGGTTGTTTTTGAGCTGGCGTCCAGTCCCAGCATGCAACTCCAGCCCAGCCACCAGGCCGAGGACATGGGCGCAAGGTTGCTGCTGCCGTCTTCATTGAGAGTACTGACCAGCACGACAGGCGTGCCCCAGTATTGGATGGCAGGTTCGATAAGGTGATGCATGGCGATGTCCATAAAGCTTGCTCTGGGCAAAACACAAGCTTAGGTCTGCACCGCCAAACCGACTCGCTGCTTTCGGACATGCCGTTGAAAAGTGCTACCCCAGTCCGCGTGCACGCTCCAGCAACAACTCCCGCTCACGAACATTACGCGCCAGTGCCGCCGCGCGTTCAAACTCTGCCCGCGCTTCTTTGTTGCGACCCAGTTTGGCGAGGAGGTCGCCGCGCACGCTGGGCAGCCATTGGTAAGCCTGTAGTGATGGCGCATCGCGCAGCGCATCAACAATGACCAACCCGGCGGCTGGTCCCTGGGCCATACCGACGGCAACGGCGCGGTTGATCTCCACCACCGGCGAAGGAGCAACAT
Source organism: Polaromonas sp. (assembly GCF_013817205.1). Taxonomy (GTDB): domain Bacteria; phylum Pseudomonadota; class Gammaproteobacteria; order Burkholderiales; family Burkholderiaceae_C; genus Polaromonas. The sequence continues at coordinate 21,011 of NZ_JACDDD010000026.1, read as the reverse complement.
GTGCCAACTCGTCGTACAGGGCAGCGATGCCCGCCCAATCCGTCGCCTCACCCGTGGGAGCGCGCGCATGACACGCGGCGATTTCGGCCTGCAGCACATAAGGGCCCCGTGCGCCTGCCAACGCGGCGGCACGCCCCAGCGCGCTCAAGCCGCGACGGATCAACAGGCGGTCCCAGCGGCTGCGGTCCTGATCGAGCAGCAGTACCGGACGACCCTCTGCGTCAACCCGCGCCGCAGTGCGCGATGCCTGCAATTCCATCAACGCAATCAACCCGAGCGCCTCTGCCTCGTCCGGCGCAAGCTCTGCCAGCATACGGCCCAGCCGCAGCGCCTCGTCGGTGAGCACGGGCCGCATCCAGTCATCGCCGGCAGTGGCGGTGTAGCCCTCGTTGAAAACCAGGTAAACCACTTCGAGGACCGAGGCCAGGCGATCGCCCAGCGCTTCAGCGCGCGGCAGTTCAAATGGCACCTGTGCATCATAAAGCGTGCGTTTGGCGCGTGTGATGCGCTGCGCAATCGTCGGCTCAGGCACCAGAAAAGCCCGCGCTATTTCGTGGGTCGTGAGCCCGCCCAGCAGCTTCAGGGTGAGAGCCACACGCGCATCCGTGGAAAGCACCGGGTGGCAGGCGGTAAAAATCAGCCGCAGCAAATCGTCGCCGATGTCATCTTGCCGCGACGCATCAAGTGCATCTACAAAGTCTGGCACCACGGTGGCCTCCAGCGCTTCCATGTCGCTTCCGATTTGCTCTAACTTGCCTTGCAAAACCTTCTCGCGGCGCAGCCAGTCGAGAGCCCGGTTTTTGGCGGTGGCCATCAGCCAGGCGCCCGGATTGTCCGGCACGCCGCCGGTGGGCCAATGCTCCAGCGCAGACACCAGTGCGTCTTGCGCCAGCTCTTCGGCCAGGCCAATATCGCGCACCATGCGGGCCACCACCGCAACGATCTTCGCCGACTCGATGCGCCAGACTGCCGCAATCGCCTGGTGCGTGGCCGAATGCATCAGGCTTGCTGGGGTGTGGCCGGTGCGGCGGCCATGTCCATGTAGGCAAGCTCCCAGATGTGTCCATCGAGGTCTTCGAAACCATGGGCGTACATGAAACCGTGGTCTTGCGGCGCGTTGGGTGCTTTGCCGCCAGCAGCCAGCGCCTTGCGCACCATCTCGTCCACACCGGCCCGGCTTTCGCACGAAAGACACAACAGAACCTCTGTGGTCTTGCTTGTGTCTGCAATCGCTTTTTTCGTAAAGGTCTGAAAAAAGCTTTCTACCAACAGCATGACGTAAATACCGCCCTCCTGCACGACCATACAGGCGCCCTGGTCGTTGGTGAACTGCGGATTGAAGCTGTAACCCAGCGCGCCGAAAAAGGCTTTCGAACGCTCCATGTTCTTGATGGGAAGGTTGATGAAGATTTGCTGTGACATGTGAAGTCCTTGAAAGTTTGAAAGGGTTAGCTGGTTTTTTCTACTTTGGCCTTGAGCCGGGAAAGACCGACTTCGAAGTCGGTACCAATCATCTTGTCCATGTTGAAGATCACGCCCATGAACTTTGACAGAAAAGGCGCCGGGCCTTCCATGGCCCAGGTGGCCTGGGTGGTCTGGCCCTCGGGCAGCAGCGAAAACGTGATGACGTTGTCGACCTTGAAGGGCGCTGTCATGAGCAGGCGCATCTGCACCTGGGACGGTGCGTTCGCCTGCACGATCTCGAAGCTGCCGCTACCGGCCTTTTTGCTTTGAAAGTCGTAATGGGCGCCAGGGCCAACGGCCGGGCCGCGGTAGCTGCCTGTCATGTCCGGATCCTTCACCGCATAGGGGTTCCAGCTGTTGAAAGCCTGCACGTCGTTGATCAGGGGAAAAATCCGGTCGGCGGGCGCGGCAATGCTGGTGCTGCGCGCCACACGGAAGGTGTCGGGCCGCTGGGAGGCGATGAGCGCGATGACGGCGACGGCCAGCAGCAACACGCCGAGCAGGCTCAAAAGGGTGGTCTTGATCATGGCGGCTCCTTACTTCTGGCTAGGCGTGTTCATCTCGCGAAAACGCTCGACCTGCGCGCTGGGCTCGAAGTCATCGAGCTCATAAAGCTGGCGCACCTCGATCTCCGCAGGGGCGTTTTCGCCAACCGGGTTGGGATAACGGCGCGACCATTCCAGCGCCTCTTCCCGGCTGCGCACCTGGATGGTGGTGAAACCGGCAATCAACTCTTTGGCCTCGGCAAACGGGCCGTCGATCACGGTGCGCCTGCCGCCAGCGTACTGGATACGCCAGCCCTTGCGGCTGGGTTGCAGGCCGCTGGCGTCCAGCAGCACGCCGGCCTTGGCCAGTTCCTCGTGAAACCCGGCCATGGCAGCCATCAGCTGCTCGTCCGGCATGGGAGTCGGTTCGGCCTCGAATTCGGGCGTGGACTTGACGATGATCATGAATCGCATGGACTTTTCCTTGGTAAGAAACGAAGCCGGGGGCCGGACGGCCCGCAAAACGGCAGCATCTACCTCCACGACGAAGCAAGAAACGCTAAATCGACAGGCTTCAAGAAAAATTTGAAATTTTTCCGGACTTGGGCAGACCAGCTCACATCAGGCGAAGCAGGGCCCCAGTCCGCGCACTTCCACGGTTGCCCATTCGGCTGCCGGACACTGGCTGGCGATGGCAAGGGCTTCCTCACGGGTGTCGCAAGCCAGCAGGAAGAACCCGCCGACCATTTCCTTGGCCTCGGCAAAAGGTCCATCAAGCACGCTGACCCGCCCGCCGCGCACCTGCACGCGCGACGCCTGGTCCTGGGAGAGCAGGGATTCGGTGGCCAGCAGCAAGCCGCGCGCCTTCAGGTCAGCCGCAAAATCCAGCATGCGCCCGTAGACGACGCGGCCTTCGGCTTCGCCGAGTGTCTGGCGCTGACCGATGGGTTCGTGAATCAACAACATATACGGCATGGATCGGCGTCCTTCGAAAAGTCAGGAGTGCAGTATGCCGTGCCCCTGGAAAGGCCACACTGCGGCGCCGGCACAGCCACCAATTGCTATTAATTTGATAGCTGCTTGCGCCCGCGGGGCGAGGGCTGACTGCCAATTCGATGCACAAATTCATGGCTACGAGGTTCAACACCTGCGAAAAGCTGCTGCGCACCGGCTGGGTCGATTCCCCACAGCGCATGGCCGATCTCACACTTTGCCGGATCCAGCTTGCGCTTTTGGGGCAAGCTCCCGTTCCGCTGCCCGGCCCCGTCCTGCGGACGCCGACTTCAGACCTTGCTGAAATCCGGCTTGCGCTTTGCCATGAACGCGCCGAAAGCTTCCTTGGCTGCGGGCTCCTGCAGCATGCGGCCGAAACTCGCGCCTTCGTCGGCCATCTGCTGGACCACCAGCGCCTGCTGACCCTTCTTCATCAGTCGCTTGGTCTCGACCAGCGAGGACAGCGGCTTGGCGGCGAGCTTTCGCGCGATCGCCTGCGCGATGCCGTTGGCCTCGGTCGGTGGCACCACGCGATTGACCAGACCGACTTCGAGCGCGGCCTCGGCCATGAAGGGTTCGCCCAGCAGCAAGGCTTCCGCAGCGCGATGGTAACCCAGCATCTGCGGCACCAGCAGGCTGGACGCCGCTTCAGGGCACAGACCCAGGTTGACAAAGGGCATGGAGAACGCCGCGTTGTCCCCGGCGTAGACGAGGTCGCAGTGGAACAGCAGGGTCGTGCCCACGCCGACGGCCGGACCGCAGACGGCGGCGATCAGCGGCTTGGGGAAGGCCGCGATGCCGCGCAGGAAGCGGAACACGGGCGAGTCCATGCCGGCCGGTGGCTTGTTCAGGAAATCGCCGATGTCGTTGCCGGCGGAGAAGATGGACTCCTGCCCCTGCAGCAGCACCACACGCACCGAAGCGTCGGCTTCAGCGGCAGCCATTGCGTCGGCCAGAGCGGCGTACATGGCGGAGGTGATGGAGTTTTTGCGCTCCGGCCGGTTGAAGGTGATGGTCATCACACCGGCTTCGGTGTGGCTGAGGATGTCTGTACTCATTTGGTTTCCAGTGCTTGTTTGACGAAATCGAGACGGTCCTGGCCCCAGTGCATCTGGCCGTCGATGAAGAAGGTGGGCGCACCGAACACGCCGCGCTCCACAGCCTCCTGGGTGATGGCCTTCAGGCGATCCTTCACGATCGGCTCCGCCGTCATCGCCAGCATGGCTCCGGGATCGAAACCCGCAGCCTGAAAAACGGCGCCGACCACCTCGGCATCATTCATGTTTTTGGCATCTACCCAGATGGCGCTGTACATCGCCTCCACGTAAGGTAAAAAACGGGCGGGGTCACGCATCTGCAGGCCGGCAGCGGCGCGCATCAGGGTCAGCGTATTGATCGGAAAAAAGGGGTTGTTGACGAAGGGCACGCCGTAACGCTCAGCAAAGCGGCCCAGGTCGTCCATCATATAGCGGCCCTCGGCGGGCACGGTGGTGGGGGAATGGTTGCCTGTGGCATGGAACACACCGCCGAGCAACATTGGTTTGTAGTCGATGGTGGCGCCGGCTTCACGGCAGACCTGTGGCAGTTGCTTCCAGGCGATGTAGGCGGCCGGGCTGCCCACATCAAAAAAGAACTCGACGGTTTTTGTCATCAAAATTTCTCCATATAAGGCCGAAGGTCCATCTCGTGCGTCCAGGCATCACGCGGCTGGCGATGCAGCATCCAGTAGGTGTCGGCGATGTGCTCGGGGTTGAGGATGCCGTCCTCCGCCTTCAGCGCGTAACGCTCCGGGAAGTTGTCGCGGATGAAGGCGGTATCGATGGCACCATCGATCACCACATGGGCCACATGGATGCCGCGCGGGCCAAGTTCGCGTGCCATGCTTTGCGCCAATGCGCGCAGGGCCATCTTGGCACCCGAGAACGCGGCGAAGTTTGCGCCGCCGCGCAGCGATGCGGTAGCGCCGGTGAAGATGATGGTGCCCTTGAGGCCATCACCGTCCCGCTGCACCATGCGTTTGGCGACTTCACGGCCGTTGAGGAAACCACTGAAACAGGCCATCTCCCAGATCTTGAAATACTTGCGCGCGCTTTCTTCGAGGATGCTGCTGGGCGCATTGGCGCCAATGTTGAAGACCAGCACCTCGATGGGGCCCAGCGTGCTTTCGATCTGCTCGACCAGCGCAACCACTTCTTCTTCCTTGCGAGCGTCGGAGGCGAAGCCATGCGCCGTGCCGCCTTCTGCGCGGATCTGTTCGAGCAGCGGCTGCAGCTTGTCCAGGCTGCGCCGCGTCACGCAGGTGGTGTAGCCCTCGCGCGCAAAGCGCCGGGCAACCGCACCGCCGGTGGCGTCGCCCGCGCCAATGATGAGAGCTACTTTGTTCATGATCACTCTTTGTAATAGACGACCTGGTGTGTCGTCACCAGCAAGTTGCCGGCCTGATTCCACAACTGGGCCGTCTGGTCGAAGTAGCCATTGCGAAAGGCCTGCGCCTGGGTTTGTCCCAGCAAGTGGCCACTGCCAGTGCGCTGCAGCAAAGCGTTGTCGGCATGGTAATAAACCGTCATGGAAACGGTCCCGATGGGCACCAGCAACGGACGACGACTCCAGACGCGCGGAAAAAAGACATCCGATAGCGCAGTCAGCGACGCAAAATCCAGCAGGCGCGGCGGGTCGTCGCGCAGCCACAGTCGGGTTCTGCTGACGCCCTGGTCGGTGCCACTCCACTCGACAGGAATCGCGCCTTCTGCAAAACGCATTTCATACCGCTTGACCCACTCCACGCGCGCCGGGCCAGTGGCACGCGGCACTTCGGCCGCTGCTGGAACGTCCGGCATCGTGTGTTCGTCGGCACCCCAAGTCTCACGCCGCAGGCCGAAGAAGGCTGTGCCTGTCAGCACCGTCTCGCCGTTCTGCTGCATCTCGATCACCCAGTGCTGGGTCGACCGGTTGGTACGCGCCGGGCGCACGCTCACGATGAACGGCCCGTCGTCCAGGGCTGCAGCAAAGTTGACCGTCAGCGAAATCGGGTCGCCCAGGCGCTGCGAATGCTGCAGCACAGCGTTAAGTGCTTGTGCCGCCGTGACGCCGCCGAAAGGGCCGACCATGTTGGCGTAAGCCGCGCTCGTATGGCCGAGAAAAGTGCCGTCGGCCTGCGGCTGCAGGGCAACCGCTGCATCAAAGGGGTGAGCGCTCATGGCCAAAGTATGCCGCCGTAGCGGCGATCAGGCAGTCGTGCCGGCGACGCCACCGGCAGCCGGCAGGGTCGCCATGCCTTCCAGGATGCCCACCGTGCGTGGCCACAGGCTCTGGCTGAACTGCTGGCGGAAAAACCCGAAGTGCCCGATCCGTTTGACCCCCAACTCGGCTGGCGTGATGCGCTCAAATCGACGCGCAGCCCCGGTATACAGATTAATCAGGTTTTGCGTGCCGCGCCAGGTCATCAGTTCGTCGTCGGTGATGGACAAGGCCAGTACCGGAAAACTCGCCTGCGCGTAACTCAGGCGTGCGCCCTCGCCTTCCGCACCCACGCTGTATTGCGGGTTCAGACACCATTTGCGCCACTGCAGCATCACGCCGGCCGGCAGATCGCCGACCTTCTTCAGCTTGCGCCCCGGAAAGTAGCCGAACACGCGCGTGGCCAGCGGCACCAGCACGTACCAGAAGTACAGCACCATGCGCTTGAGCTGCGGTGCGTTGTCGCGCCAGTAGCCGCTGCCGGCGGCGATGCTGACGAGGCCATCGACCTTGCCCTGATTCTTCAGTAACCCCGGCAGTTGCGCGCCCAGGCTGTGGCCCAGCAGGTACAGCGGCGCATCCGGCAAAGCCACCTTCGCCGAATCGACGACCGCTTCATAGTCGCTGGCCCAATCAAAAAGATCGGCCTTGAAGCCGCGCAGGCTGCCGTCGGGCGTGCCGGGCAGCGAGTCACCGGAACCCCGGTAGTCAAAGGTCGTGACACGAAAACCCTGGCCCGACAGCCACTCGGCAAACGGCGCGTAGTAGTCCTGCCGCACTCCCATGGCCCCGCCAATCACCACACCGGCCCGCGCCGCCGCAGTCGGTTCGTAGACCCGCAAGGAGAGTTGTGAAGTACCCGATTCAAGAACCTGCTTTTGCATGACTTTTCCTCCAACGAACCACAAAGCCACCAGGGCGTAGCGAGCGGGATGAGCTGCAAGGCGGCCGGAGCGGACCCACCGGAACGTACTTCAGGTACGTGAGGATGGGGAGCACCGGACCAACGCCGCAGATCGCCCGCGCAGTAGCCTCACACCCGTTCGAAGATGCCGGCGGCGCCTTGCCCCATGCCCACACACATCGTCACCATCCCGTACTTCAACTGGTGCCGATGCAGCGCATGGATCACGGTTGCGGCGCGTATCGCGCCGGTCGCGCCCAGTGGATGGCCCAATGCAATCGCGCCGCCCATGGGGTTTACCTTCGCGGCATTCAAACCCAGCGTGTTGATGACCGCCAGCGACTGTGCGGCAAAGGCTTCATTCAGTTCATACCAGTCGATATCGTCCTGCTTCAAACCTGCGTAACGCAACGCGGCCGGGATCGCCTCGATGGGGCCTATGCCCATGATGTGTGGCGGCACACCTTTGGCCGCGTAACTGACGAATCGCGCGAGCGGCTTGAGGCCGTGTTCCTTCACCGCCTTTTCACTGGCCAGGATCAGCGCGCCTGCACCGTCCGAAGTTTGCGAGCTGTTGCCCGCCGTGACCGAGCCGCGCGCGGCAAACACCGTCTTGAGTTTGGCCAGGCCTTCCAGCGAGGTGTCAGGGCGTGGGCCCTCGTCCAGACTCACGCTGCGGGTCTTGCTGATGACTTCACCGCTTTCCAGATCGGGGGCACGGTCGGTCACCTCCACCGGCGTGATCTCGGCCGTGAACGCGCCCGCCTGCTGCGCCTTGATGGCTTTTTGGTGTGATTCAAGCGCAAACTGGTCTTGCGCATCGCGCGAGACTTTCCACTGCTGCGCAACCTTCTCGGCTGTCAGGCCCATGCCGTAGGCAATGCCGATGTTTTCATCGTTGCCAAACATGGCCGGCGACAGCGAAGGCGAATTGCCCGACATGGGCACCATGCTCATGCTTTCGGTGCCGGCAGCAATCATCACGTCGGCTTCGCCGACACGGATGCGGTCCGCTGCCATCTGGATGGCGGAGAGGCCCGATGCGCAGAAACGATTGACGGTGATGCCACCCACGCTGGTCGGCAAGCCGGCCAGCACCGCGCCAATACGCGCAATGTTCAGGCCCTGCGGGCCTTCGGGGATCGCGCAGCCGCAGATGATGTCTTCAATCGTTTTTGGGTCCAGCGTGGGCACTTGCGCAAGCGCGGCCTGCAGCGCGCGGACCAGCAGGTCGTCGGGACGGGTATTGCGAAAAAAACCCCGGTGCGATCGCCCAATGGGCGTGCGTGTGGCTGCAACGATGTAGGCTTCCTGGACTTGTTTGGCCATGATGTCAGTTCCTTTGATTCTTTACTTAACTTTTTCGTGGACCGGACGGAATCCAGGCCCACACAAATTCACATTCGACCGGGTTCACGCCGGCCTCATCCGTCACGGTGACCGCCACGGTCACTTCACCCTTGTCGCTGGCCTGCATGGCGGCGCGCTGTTCGTCACTCAAGGTGGCCACGGCGCGCAGCGCGCCGGTAGCGCGCTTCTTGAACGCCATCTTCAGTTCCTTGGCCAGCGGCGTACAGTCATCCCGCACATTCATGCCCACCACCATGCCGGTAGCGGTTTCCGCCAGCAGATTCATCGCCGAAGCATGAATGCCGCCAATGTGGTTCTGCACTTTCCTCTCGTTCTTGATGCCGATCTCGACTCGGCCGGTCGTCATCTCAAGAAAATCAAGCCCCGCCGTTCCGGTGAAAGGCACGGCCCGGTGCATCACCAGCCCGCGACACCAGGCGCGCGCAAAGGCCGGCACGTCGGACAGCCGGTTCAGCTGGCGCTCGAGGCGGTTAGGAGAATGAGTGGTCATGGAAATTTGATCGTTTGAACGAAGTGAGGTGCGTGATTGAGAAAGCGTAGCGAGGAAGCCATCAGGCTAGGCGCGGGCGCCCGGAAACAACCGGAACGTACTTCTGTACGTGAGGATTGGTTCTGGGCTGCAACGACGCATGATGGCTCCGCAGTAGCTTTATCAATTACGCACAGGTTTGCCCGTGCTCATCATTCCCATGATCCGCTCTTGCGTTTTTGGGTGCTCCAGCAATGAGCAAAACGCCTTGCGCTCCAGCGTCATCAGATATTCTTCTGTCACCAGCGAGCCGGCGTCCACGTCGCCGCCGCACACCACGTTGGCGATCAGACTGGCAATGTGGAAGTCGTGCGCGCTGATAAAACCGCCGTCGCGCATGTTCACGAGCTGGCCCTTGATGGTGGCCAACCCGCTGCGGCCCACCACCGGGAAGAACCGCTTGTGGGGCGCGCGATAGCCTGCATTGAACAGCGCGCGCGCTTCATTGAGCGCCACGTACAGCAGCTCGTCCTTGTTCGGAACGATCACGTCGCTGCCCTCCAGATAACCGATCTTGCGACTCTCAATCGCGCTGGTGCCGACCTTGGCCATGGCCGCGGCGGTAAAACCCTCGGTCAGGAAAGGCAACACGTCCTTGTTGGTCGACGTCGCGGCATTTTCGGCGGCTCGACGCGCGATGTAGGTCAGGCCACCGGCGCCGGGCACCAGGCCCACACCGACTTCGACCAGGCCGATGTAACTTTCCATCGCCGCCACGCGTTTGGCTGAATACACCGCCAGCTCGCAGCCACCGCCCAGCGCCAGGCCGCGCACGGCTGAGACCACCGGCACCGACGCGTAACGCAGTTTCAGCATGACGTTTTGCATCTCGGCCTCGGCACCTTCCACGGCCGATACACCAGCCATCATGAAGGCCGGCAACATGGCCTGCAGGTCGGCACCGGCCGAGAACATCTCGTCGTTGGACCAGATCACGAGGCCCTTGTAACTCTTCTCTGCAAGGTCCACCGCCATTGCCAGGCCTTCGACAACATCAGGGCTGATGGCGTGCATCTTGGTCTTGATGCTGGCGATGACCACGTCGCCCTGGTCGCCGTCCAGCGTCCAGAGGCGGATAGCATCGTCTTCATGAAGCGTGGTGCCGGCCGTCGTGAACGACGGGGCATTCGAGCCCAACACGTTCTCGGGGAAAAACTGGCGCTCGTACACCGGCAATTCGCGGCGCGCGATGAACTTCTTCGCCGATGCGCTCCACGAGCCTTCCGGCGTGTGCACACCACCCGCGTCAGCCACCGGGCCCTTGAAGACCCAGTCCGGCAAGGGGGCGGCGCTGATGGCCTTTCCGGCATCTATGTCTTCCTTGATCCAGTTGGCCACCTGCAGCCAGCCGGCTTCCTGCCAGAGTTCGAACGGACCCTGCTTGGCACCAAAACCCCAGCGCATCGCAAAGTCGATGTCGCGCGCCGTATCGGCAATGGTGGCAAGGTGCACGGCAGCGTAATGAAACTGGTCGCGCAAAATCGCCCATAGAAAACGCGGCTCGGCGCCTTCGGCTTCGCGCAGCAATCTCAAGCGTTCGCCCGCGGGCTTCTTGAGCATGCGGCCGACCACCTCGTCGGCCTTGGCACCACCGGCGACGTACTCCATGCTCTCCGGGTCCAGCCGCATGATGTCGCGGCCGACTTTTTTGTAAAAGCCGGCGCCGGTTTTTTGGCCCAGGCTTTTCGATTCCAGCAACTTCGCCAGCACAGGCGGCGTGCCGTACATGCTTTCAAACGGGTCTGGCGTCTTGCCTTCGCCGAGGTTGTCCTGCAGCGTCTTGATGACATGCGCCATGGTGTCCAGGCCTACCACGTCGGCGGTGCGGAAGGTGCCGGAGCTGGCGCGTCCCAGTTTCTTGCCGGTCAGATCATCGACCACGTCATAGCTCAAGCCAAAGTTTTCGGCTTCCTTGATGGTGGCCAGCATGCCGGCAATACCCACGCGGTTGGCAATGAAGTTGGGCGTGTCGTGCGCGCGGATCACACCTTTGCCCAGGCCGCTGGTCACGAAGGCTTCGAGGTCGTCCAGCACCTTGGGTTCGGTGGTAGGCGTGTTGATGAGCTCGACCAGCGTCATGTAGCGCGGCGGGTTGAAAAAATGGATGCCGCAGAAACGTGGCTTGATGGACTCAGGCAGCGCTTCGCTCAATTGGGTGATGGACAGGCCCGAGGTGTTGCTGGCGACGATGGCGCCGTCCGCAATGAAAGGCGCGATCTTGTGGTACAGGTCGGTCTTCCAGTCCATGCGCTCGGCAATCGCTTCGATGATCAGGTCGCACTCTTTCAGAACATCCATGTGTTCCTCGTAGTTCGCCTGGCCAATCAGGGCCGCATCTTCCGGCACACCGAGAGGCGCCGGCTTGATTTTTTTCAGCCCTTCGACGGCCTTGATCACAATGCCGTTTTTCGGTCCTTCTTTGGCCGGCAGGTCAAACAGCACCACCGGGATTTTGAGGTTGACCAGATGCGCGGCGATTTGCGCACCCATCACACCGGCGCCGAGAACAGCGACTTTTTTGACTTGGAAACGTGACATGTTTCGTTCCTTATGGATTATTTGTTTCGTTGCGTGTGCGGAATCCCAGTCCAGTGACAGCGTGGAAGCGGCTGTGCCGGGCCACAGCTGTCGCCCCTGGAAGGGGGGATGTGGCTACACGCAGTGAGCCGCAGGCGGGGTGGGCCATTTACTGCACACGCACCCAGGTCTGGGTCCGTCCGAAGGGGCCGAAAGAGCCGCGCACTTCCAGCTTTTTCCCGCCCTCGATGGGTGTCAGGCGCAGGCTGTAGTTGCGGCCGTTTTCAGGGTCAAGAATCTTGCCGCCCTCCCAAACGTCTTTGCCTTCCGCCTTTTTGGCGCCGCGGATGATCTCCAGGCCGAGGATGGGCTGGTCCTTGCGTTCATCGCTGCATTTGTCGCAGGTGTCGTCAGGCTTGACGTCCTTCCCGAGCCGCTTGTCGATCTTGCCGCTGAACACACCGCCGGATTCGACAATCCGGATCTCGGCTTTCGCCTCGCCGGTCTTGTCGTCGATGTTGCGCCACAGCCCCGCTGGCGTCATCTGGGCCAGCGCCGACAGCGAAGATGCTCCTAAAATAATAGCTATTAGCGCACGGTACATACGGGCTCCAGGGTTAAAACGCTTGTAATTCGAGAAAATTCCGGCATCAGGCAAGCGCAGCGTCGGTATCCATCAAGGCCTTGCTGCCGCTGCGGGCTGTGCGCATCAGCGTCGCGGTCTCAGGGAAGAGCTTGGCGAAGTAAAAACGCGCCGTCTGCAGCTTGGCCTGGTAGAACGGGTCGGTGTTGCCAGCAGCCACTTCGCGCAGCGCAACCTGCGCCATGCGAGCCCAGAAATAGCCGAACACCAGGTGACCTGCGACGCGCAGATAGTCCACCGCAGCGGCACCAACCTCGTCCGGGTTCTGGAAACCCTTGAAACCCAGCTCCGTTGTGAACTTGGTCATCTGGTCAGCCAGGTAGGCCAGCGGGTTGATGAACTCGGCCATCTTCTCGTTGACTCCCTCTTCAGCAATCAGCGCGCCAATGATCTTGCCGAACTTCTTGAGCGTGGCGCCGTTGTTGCCCAGCACCTTGCGGCCTAACAGGTCCAGCGACTGGATGGTGTTGGTGCCTTCGTAGATCATGTTGATGCGGTTGTCGCGCACAAACTGCTCCATGCCCCATTCCTTGATGAAGCCGTGGCCGCCAAAGACCTGCATGCAGGCGTTGGTGGAGATGTGCCCGTTGTCGGTGAGGAAAGCCTTGACGATGGGTGTCAGCAGCGACAACACCTCGCCGCTGTCCTTGCGCACCTGTTCATCGGGATGGTAATGCTCCTTGTCCAGCAACACCGCACAGTAAATCGCCAGCGCCCGGCCGCCTTCAGCGTAGGCCTTGGCGGTCAGCAGCATCTTGCGCACATCGGGGTGCACGATGATCGGGTCGGCTGTCTTGTCCTTGGCTTTCACGCCCGACAGCGAACGCATCTGGGTGCGGTCCTTGGCATAAGCGAGAGCGTTCTGGTAAGCCACTTCGGTCAGGCCCAGCGACTGGTTGCCCACGCCCAGGCGTGCCGCATTCATCATCACAAACATGCCTTGCATGCCTTTGTTGGGCTGGCCCACCAGCGTGCCCGTGGCGCCATCGATGACGATCTGCGCGGTTGCGTTGCCGTGGATGCCCATCTTGTGCTCCAGGCCACCACAATAAATGCCATTGCGCGCACCCGGTGTGCCGTCCGGGTTAACCATGAATTTGGGCACGATGAACAGGCTGACGCCCTTGATGCCGGGCGGTGCGTCGGTAATGCGGGCCAGCACGAGGTGAATGATGTTGTCCGCCATGTCGTGTTCGCCGGCGCTGATGAAAATCTTGTTGCCGGTGATCTTGTAGGTGCCGTCGGCCTGCGGTTCGGCCTTGGTGCGCATGAGGCCCAGATCCGTGCCGCAGTGTGGCTCGGTCAGGCACATGGTGCCGGTCCATTCGCCGCTGGTCATTTTCTGCAGATAGGTTTTCTTCTGCTCATCGGTACCATGGGCGTGCAGCGCAGCATGCGCGCCATGGGTCAGCCCGGGGTACATGGTCCAGGCCTGGTTGGCGCTGTTCAGCATTTCGTAGAAGCACTGGTTGACCACCAGCGGCAGGCCCTGGCCACCAAAATCGGTATCGCCACTCAAGGCGGGCCAGCCGCCTTCAACATACTTGTGGTAGGCCTCCTTGAAGCCTTTGGGCGTGGTCACGGCGTGGGTGACCGGGTCCAGCGTGCAACCCTCCTCGTCACCGCTGATGTTGAGGGGCAGAACCACCTCCGTGGCGAACTTGCCTCCTTCTTCGAGGATGGCGTTCATGGTGTCCACGTCGGCGTCAGCGTATTTGGCAATCGGCTTGAGTTCGTCAGTGACCTTGAGCACTTCGTGCATCACAAATTGCATGTCGCGCAGTGGCGGGGTGTATTGAGGCATGGAGACGTCCTTTTGAAGGGGAAATTAAACCGAAGAAGAGGGAATGGCGCGTTGTGCGCCCGCCAGGGTGGCGACGTTGCCATAACGCGCCAGAATGCTCTGGAAAGCCTGCAGCGTCCGCTCGATGGAGCCCGGCGACTTGAGAAAACGTGCTTCGTAGTGCAGCGCGAGGATCAGGCCATGGATCTCGAAGGCGATCTGGCGCTCGTCGGCATCGGCGCGAAGGTGCCCCGCCTCCTTGGCAAGCACCACAGCGCGATACATGGCGGCCAGCCAGGTCTGCACCGACGTTGCCAGAGCGTCGCGCACCGGACCGGGCCGGTCGTCAAACTCCACCGCGCCGCTGATAAAAATGCAGCCCGACTGCAACTCGACCGCGACGCGCTTCATCCAGTTGCCGAACAGGGCCTGCACACGTGGCAAGCCTCTGGGCTCGTTGAGGGCGGGATAAAAAACTTCTTCCTCAAACCGCGCGAAATACTCGCGGATCACGGAAATCTGCAGTTCCTCACGTGAGCCGAAGTGCGCAAACACCCCCGACTTGCTCATGTGCATGACCTCGGCCAGTGCACCGATGCTCAGGCCTTCCAGGCCGATCTGCGTGGCCAGTCCGAGCGCGGCATCGACAATGGCAGCCTTGGTTTGCTGGCCTTTTTGCAGGCCGGCCTGGCCTGCACGGCCGCCGTCCCGCCCGCTGGAGCGGGTGGCTTTGGAGGAAAGTTCAGTCACAGACATGGATGGGCGATGGAAGAAGAAAGGTGTAAGACAACAAAAACGAACGACCGTTCTATTTTGCCGCAAAACCGGTGCCGTCAACCCGAATCAGGAAAAAATCGGGCTTTATAGAGGGTCGGGCCTAAGGCCAACAAGGGTAAACCCGAAACCCTTAAAAAGCGCGTTTCGAGATGACCGCAGACAGTTCCACAGGGTCGACAGGTTTGGTCAGGTACCATTCAAACCCGGCCGCGATCAGCCATGGCCGGCCCGCAGGCCACGAACACGGGAAAGGCCGAGTTCAGGATCAGGCTGACCACCGAACGCAGCGGGGGCGGCCACTGCTGCGGCAGGCCCAGCGGCGAGCCGGACCCGTCCTTCTCGCGCATCAGACGCGCCGCCGGCGTGTTGCCCGAGAAAAAAAGGCAGATCGGAGGCGTCGGTCGTGCGCCGCAGTTTACTTGGCGGCCCGCCCTGCAAGCGAAGCTGAAAGCCTCACAGCTTGAAAGGCACGACGATCTGGCGCTGCTCACCCAGGCCTTCGATGCCCAGCCTCATCACATCGCCCTTTTTCAGGTACATCGGCGGTTTCATGCCCAGACCGACGCCGGGTGGCGTGCCGGTGGTAATCACGTCGCCGGGCAGCAGGGTCATGAACTGACTGCAGTAACTGACGATCTTGGCCACGCTGAAAATCATGGTTTTTGTATTGCCGGTCTGCATGCGCTTGCCGTTGAGGTCCAGCCACATGGCGAGTTTTTGCGGATTGGGGACCTCATCACGCGTCACCAGCCAGGGGCCCAGCGGGCCGAAGGTGTCGCAGCCCTTGCCCTTGTCCCAGGTGCCGCCGCGCTCGATCTGGAACTCGCGCTCGCTGACATCGTTGATGGTGCAATAACCGGCGACAAAATTGAGCGCGTCCTTTTGCGACACATAACGTGCCCGGGCACCGATCACCACGCCGAGCTCGACCTCCCAGTCGGTCTTGACCGAGCCCTTGGGCAGCATCACTGCGTCACTGGGGCCCTGGATGCAGCTGGTGGCCTTCATGAACACCACCGGCTCCGGCGGAATCGGCAGACCGGATTCGGCCGCATGGTCGGCGTAATTCAGGCCGATGGCGATGAATTTTCCGACATTGCCGACCGGGCTGCCCAGGCGCGGTGAACCTTTCACCAGCGGAAGATTGGCCGCCTTGAGCTTGCGCAATTTGGCCAACGCGGCGTCGCCTAACTGCTCCGGCCCAATGTCCTTGACCACCGCGCTGAGGTCACGCAGCTTGCCATCGGCATCAATCAGGCCGGGCTTTTCCTTGCCGGGGTTGCCGTAACGAACGAGTTTCATATTTTTTCCTTTTTATGTAAAAACAAATCAAATGAGGGCATCAATACGTGGATCGGCCCCCGGACAGGTCGAATACCGCGCCGGTGGAGAACGAACATTCTTCGGTGCACAGCCAGCCCACCATGGCAGCCACTTCCTCCGGCGTGCCGAAACGCCCCATGGGAATTTTCGACAACATGAAGGCGATGTGTTCGGGACTCATCTGGTCGAAGATCGCGGTCTTGACGGCGGCTGGCGTGACACAGTTAACGCGCACGCCGGTGTCCGCCAGCTCCTTGCCCAGCGACTTGGTCAGCGCGATCACCGCCGCCTTGCTGGCGCTGTAGGCGCTGGCGTTCGGGTTGCCGTCTTTGCCCGCCACCGACGCGATGTTGACGATGCGGCCATAGTTATTGGCGCGCAGGTGCGGCGTCCATTCGCGACAGCACAGGAACAGCCCGTTGAGATTGACGGCCATCACCTGCTCCCATGCCTCCACCGGGTAGTCCCAGAGCTTGAGGTTGGGACCGGTCACGCCGGCACTGTTGACCAAGGCATCCACCCGGGGCGCATGTTGAAGCGTCGCTTGAACCGCGGCGCAAACCGAGGCGTGCTGCGACACATCCACCGCCACCGCCCACGCCCGCGCGCCCAGCGAAGCGGCCGCCTTGCCAGCGACCGCTTCGTCGCGATCCCACAGGGTGACGCTGCCGCCGGACGCGATGAGACGCTGGGCAATAGCGAATCCCAGGCCGGTAGCCCCGCCGGTGACCACCGCATGGCGGTCGCCGAAGTCGAGCTGGTTCATATCGTCATGCCGCCGTCGATGCTCCAGGACTGGCCGGTCACAAACGCCGATTCATCGCTGGCCAGGAAGGTGACCAACGGCGCGATCTCGTGTGCCTGCGCGAGCCGCCCCATGGGCTGACGCGCGACAAAGTTCTTACGCGCCTCGACCGGGTCCTCGAACACATTGATGCGGTCCTGCAGGGACGGCGTGTCGACCGTGCCGGGACAGATCGCGTTGCAGCGTATGCCCTGGGTCACGAAGTCTGCCGCCACACTTTTGGAGAGGCCTATCACCGCCGCCTTGGACGCGCTGTATATAAAGCGGTTCGGCAAGCCCTTGATGCTGCAGACGCTGGCCATGTTGATGATGCTGCCGCCGCCCTTGCCGCCGTTGTTGGTCAACATCTTCGGCAGCGCTGCCTGGATGGCCCAGTACTGCGAGCGCACATTGAGGTTGAAGGCGAACTCCCACTCCTCGTCCGTGGCCTGCAGGATGGAGCCGGCGTGCACAAAACCTGCGCAGTTGAACAACACATGTATCGCCGGCATGTCGCCAATCACTTTAGCAATCGCCGCCTTGTCGAGCACATTGAGCGCGACCGCATGGATATTGGGTACGCCGTCATAAGCGGCCAGCAGTTCTTCATTCACGTCGGTGGCCCAGACCTGGGCGCCCTCTGCGGCCATGGCCAGCGCGCTGGCTTTACCTATGCCCTGCCCGGCGGCGGTGACCAGCGCGGTTTTTCCTTCGAGTCTCATGGATGTGTCCTGTTGTTGCGAAAGCGGCACCCGCAGACCCCGCTGCACAGGGTTTTGCCGGATGTTGCCGCCGGGGATTCATGGGATTATTAATTGGCCTTACCACTTGTCCAATTCTGACTAACCCTTAATCCTTCTTTTTCCGTGCCACCGCTGCAAACCGTCGAACCCCAACGCTTGTACCGCCAGATCGCGGGGCAGTTGCGCGCGCTTATCGCGTCCGGTGAGTTTGCGGTGGGCACACGTCTTCCAGCCGAGCGCGACCTTGCACGGCAACTCGGGGTCAGCCGGCCTTCCGTGCGTGAGGCGCTGATCGCGATGGAAGTCGAGGGCTGGGTCGAGGTGCGTACCGGCTCCGGCGTCTATGTGCTGGATCGCAGCAGCCATGCCGCCGCTGCTGCCGCCAGCCAGCCGCAGATTGCCCCCGATGAATGGGGGCCGCTGGAGTTGATACGCGCGCGCCGGGTGATTGAAGGCGAGATCGCATCCATCGCGGCGCTGCAGGCCAAACGCAAACATATCGGCGCGATGTGCAAGGCGCTGGAGGTCATGAAAAAAGATGCCGCCCGTGGCGTGTTGCCGCTGGAAGGCGACCGGGCCTTTCACACCGCCATTGTCGAATCGTCGGACAACGTGGTGCTGATTGAAACCGTTCAGCGCTTCTGGGACTCGCGGCGCGGCCCGCTATTCGAGCGCCTGGGTGGTTACTTTGAAAACCTGGAATCCTGGAGCGCCGCCATTAATGAACATGAGGCCATCCTGCAGGCGGTGCGTGAGCACGACGCCGCAGCCGCCCGACTGGCCATGCATGCCCACATGGACAACTCGCACACCCGCTTCAGCGTGAGCTGGCGCCAGGCGCGAGAACTCAAGGAGCCCTTCGCCAGCCTGGCGAAAGCCGAATGACGCACGAACCGCGGTGCACGGCTGGCATGTGCATCGTTTCCCTTTGAAAGCCAGTAACCACCCCCAAGAGGAGACACCATGAAGACACCGATCCAGAAACGAATTGCTCTCAAAACAATAGCTGCTTGCGCACTACTGGCGGGGGCTACCACCCCTTTTGGCATCGCAAATGCGCAGACCAAGCTGAAATAGGCACACGTTTATGAAACCTCCGAGCCCTACCACAAATGGTCGGTCTGGGCCGGCGAGGAATTCAAAAAACGCACCAATGGCAAGTACGAGATCCAGGTCTTCCCGGCCTCCAGCCTGGGCAAGGAAAGCGACATCAACCAGGGCCTGCAACTGGGCACGGTCGACATCATCCTGACCGGTGCCTCCTTTGCCTCCAACTCCTATCCGCGCCTGGCCGTCAGCTACTACCCGTTCACCTTCCGCGATGCGGACCACGTGGTGAAGTACGGTAAGAGTGATGTCTTCAAGGAATTGACCGAGGGCTACAAAAAAGCCACCGGCAACACCGTGACTGCATTGACCTATTACGGCGCGCGCCACGCCACCAGCAACAAGCTGTTCAAAAACTGCGACGAGATGAAAGGCATCAAGATGCGGGTGCCTGATTCGCCCGCCTACACCGCCCTGCCCCGCGCCTGCGGCGCCAACCCGACGCCGATTGCCTTTGCCGAGGTTTACCTGGCGCTGCAGAACGGGACCGTGGACGCGCAGGAAAATCCGCTGCCGACCATCGAAGCGAAAAAGTTCTTTGAAGTACAGAAGAACATCATCCTGACGGGCCACATCTCCGACGCGCTACTGACCGTGATCGCGCCCAGCCTCTGGGGCAAGCTGTCGCCAGCCGAGCAGAAAACCCTCACCGACGTGACGCAGGAAGCCGCTGTCAACGCTACCAACGACATCCGCAAGCGTGAAGGCGAACTGGCCGAGGAGTTCAAGAAGAAGGGCAACAACGTCGTGACCGTGGACCGCGCCGACTTTCAGCAGCGCGTGCTCAAGGCCATCACCTTCGAGTCCATGAAGCTGGAAAAGAAGGACTGGGACCGCGTCATCGCCATCAAGTAAGCGGCGCCAACACCGGGCTGCCCGACTGCGGCAGCCCGCCCCCTTCCCGGCCGACCAGCCGACCAGCCGACCAGCCCAGGATCAGCAGATCATGAAGATAGAAACCATTGACGACATGGCCCCCGTGATGGGAGCAGACGGTGAGTTCCACGTACAGGACGACGCGGTGGACCTTTCGGGCACCACGCTGGAAGGCTGGGTGGCACTGGGCTTTTTCTGGATCCTGGGCGCGACGGTGTTCTACCAGTTCTTCACGCGTTATGTGATGAACGATTCAGCCGCCTGGACCGAAGAAATTGCGCGTTACCTGCTGATTGCGGTGGTGTTCACCGGCGCCACCATCGGCGTGATCAAGAACAACCACATCCAGGTGGATTTTTTCTACAAGTTCATGCCCAAAGCCATGGGCCGCGTCATGGCCACTGCTGTGGACCTGATGCGCGTTGGCTTTTTCGCCGCGGCCACCGTCCTGACCTTGATGATGATGCTCAAGCTCGGCAGCAATTCCCGCATGACCATGGTTGATTTGCCGATGAACTGGGTCTATGGCATATGCCTGCTCGGTTTTGCGGCCATGACCTTCCGCTCAGTGCAGATCGCGCTGTTTCACCGCAAGCGCGGCTACTCCGTGCTGGAGCGCCCCGAGTCCTCCATGGACGACAAATAACAACACCTCATGCTCAAAATCATTTTTCTCCTGCTCATGAGCGGCGGCATTCCGGTCGCTATCGCCATGGCCGGCTCCTCGCTGATCTACATCTGGTGGACCGGCAACCTGCCCAGCTTTGTGGTGATTCACCGCATGATCAGCGGCATCGACAGCTTCCCGCTGCTGGCCGTGCCCTTTTTCATCCTCGCCGGCAACCTGATGAACAACGCCGGCATCACCAACCGCATCTACAACTATGCGCTGGCGCTGGTCGGCTGGCTCAAGGGCGGGCTGGGCCACGTCAACATCGTGGGCTCGGTGGTGTTTGCCGGCATGAGCGGTACCGCGATTGCCGACGCCGCCGGCTTGGGCACCATCGAAGTCAAAGCCATGACCGACCACGGCTACAGCAAGGAATTTGCCGTCGGCGTGACCGCCGCTTCGGCCACACTCGGGCCCATCATTCCGCCCAGCCTGCCGTTTGTGATCTACGGCATGATGGCCAATGTCAGCGTGGGCGCCCTGTTCCTCGCTGGCATCCTGCCGGGCGTGTTGATGGCCATCCTGATGATGCTGACAGTGGCGTACTTCGCTCACAAAAACGGCTGGGGCGGCGACATCAAGTTCGAGTGGCCGCGCGTGATCAAGGCCCTGGCGGAGACCGCCGTGGTGATCGTATGGCCGGTGCTGGTCTGGCTGCTGATCGTCAAGGGTGGGCTGCCAGCGCAAATCACCGTGGTGGTGTGCTTGGCCGCGCTGTTTGCTGCGGACCGCTTCTTCAAGTTCCACGCGGTACTGCCCATCATGACGCCGGTGCTGCTGATTGGCGGCATGACCACCGGTATCT
>NZ_JACDDD010000114.1 GCF_013817205.1 Polaromonas sp. | reverse complement strand
AAATAAAAGAGGTATCCGCTTAGCTCCAGCGGATGCAGATATACTGGATAAATACCCAGTTATTATGCCAGTTCCCGCCCAAGACTACCCGCGCACCTGGAGCGAATTCCTTGATTGGTTTTCCTCCGAGGACGCCTGCCTGGCCTACCTGGAACGCCTGCGCTGGCCTCAAGGGTTTGTCTGTCCGAGCTGCAGCGCCATGTCGTTGCCATCGCGCGCAAGCCGAGGCCGGTTGCTGTGTAAGGACTGCGGGCACCAAAGCACCGTGACCGCGGGCACTATCTTTGATAAGACCCGCACGCCCTTGAAAGTCTGGCTGGCCGCCGCTTGGTACGTGACCAATCAGAAGCAAGGTGTCAGCGCTTTGGGCCTGCAACGGGTGCTCGGCTTGGGCAGCTACCAGACGGCCTGGACCATGCTGCACCGGTTTCGTCGGGCGATGGTGCGGCCCGCCCGTGAGCGCCTGAAGGGCGTGGTCGAAGTTGACGAGACCTACTTGGCCATCACGGACCGCAAGCAGCCTATTTCCCCAGTGAAACGCAAGAACAGCACGAGCAAAGTACTGATCGTCCTGGCGGTGGAAATACTGCAGCCCAAGGGGTTCGGGCGGATTCGCCTGCGCCGCATCGACAAGGACTCAGAGGAGTTCATCGTACCCTTCGTTCAGGCCTGTATCGAGACGGGCTCGACGCTCAAGACTGATGGCTCAGCGGCTTACCGATCACTGCCGGCGTTGGGCTATGAGCATCAGCGCAACGTCATGCTCGGCTCGCAGGTGCCGGCCCATGTCTCCATGGCTGGGGTGCACCGGGTGGCCTCGCTGATCAAGCGCTGGATTCTGGGCACCCATCACGGTTCGGTCCAGCCCGAACACCTGGATGCCTACCTGGATGAATTCGTCTTTCGCTTCAACCGCCGCACCTCCAGCTCGCGCGGAATGCTGTTCTACAGGCTGATGCAGCAGGCCGTGGTCACCGATCCGGTGACTTACGCCGACATCGTCCTGCCCGCCGAAGAATCACTGGAAATAGCCTAGTGGAGCTAAGCGGATACCCCTTATGTCTGGCCAGTAAAGTCCAAATGTGTCAAGGCTTTGCAGCGTTTTTGCAGAAAGCGCTGGAGCATTCACTGTCGCGCAAAAAACAGGCGCACCGCCCTGTTTGCCCGTCAGCCTGTAGGATAAATTCCCGTCGTGTTGCAGCGAGGTAAAGCTGCCAAGAAAACCGCAATCGCCTGCCATTTCTTGATTACAAATTTTGCCTTGCCCGCCGGGTGCGCGAGGTTTAACCTGCAGTTGCTTGAGTACCTCAAGCATCAGCCGGGTAACCAACCCCGGTCAACCTGAGAGCAATCACTTGCTTTCATCGCACTGGAGACGATCTTCTCTCCTTTGCGAAGCCAGACGGCATGGGCATCATGTCCGCCGTCAGCCCCGGTCAGTCCTGCTGACCGGGGTTTTTCATTTGTGCACGGCGCAGCGGCACAAAAAATCATTGACCTTTCTGCGCAGGCCCACAAAACTCGACGCCTATGACAAGCAAAGAGATGTGGGGACGCTGGTCCCTTTTCTGGCGTGGCTTTCCGGCAATGTCACTTTCGGTCATGCGATCCCCACGCTGGCAGCGGCGGGCCGCCTGGGCGGTCGGCGGGCTGTTGATGCTGTGGATGCTGGCTTGGGCGGCGGTGCCTGGTTTGTTGAAGTGGCAACTGGAGAAAACCGGCTCAGAGAAGCTGGGGCGCCAGCTCAAGGTGGGCAAGGTGGACTTTCAGCCCTGGTCGCTGGAGCTCACGCTGCATGACTTGTCGCTTGCAAAGGCCGGCGCTTCTCCCGCCGCAGCGCCCGGGCTTCCCCAGGGATCTCCCCAGCTCAGCATCAAGCGTATCTATATAGATGCAGAGTTGCAGTCCCTGCTGCGGCTGGCTCCCGTGCTGGATTCTGTCCAGGTCGAAGAGCCGGTGCTGGCGCTGACCCATTTGGGTGAAGGGCGCTATGACATCGACGACATCATTGAGCGGGTAAAACAGGCGCTTGACAAGCCTGATCGCCGGCCACTGCGTTTCGCGCTCTACAACCTGGTGCTCAGCGGCGGCCGTACCGACTTCAACGACCTGGCGGTTGGCACGATACACGCGCTGAGGGATCTGACGCTGTCCGTCCCCTTTCTGAGCAACCTGCGCTCGCAGCGCGACGTCAAAACGGCGCCGCAGCTGAGCTTCGCGCTCAATGGCAGCCGCTTCGACACGGCGGCCGAAGGCACGCCCTTTGCCCAGACCCGCAAGACCGACGCCACCTTCCGGCTCAAGGCGCTGGACCTGCGGCCTTTTCTCGGCTACCTGCCGGCCAGCCTGCCGCTGCGGCTACAAGGCGGGGTGCTCGATGCCGATATCAAGATAGGGTTTGAGCAGACGCCCGACACCGTGGTCAGGATTTCCGGCACCGTGACGGCCCACCAGGTCCGCCTGCTGGGCGCGGCGGGGGCGCCGGCGACCGCCCCGGAGTTGCTGGGCTTCGAGCGCCTGCATGTGGTGATGGACGATGTCCGGCCGCTGGCAAAGATGATCAGGCTGTCGTCGGTGGTGCTCACCTCGCCCGTGCTCAATATCACGCGTGATCGCAGCGGGCGGCTGAACCTGCTGCCGGCCAGCCCCCCGATCGCTACCAAAAACATAGCTGCTGACGCCCGTGTGGCGGGGGCTGGAGGTCAAATTGATGCCTCAACCCAGGCTGCATCGGCGCCCACGCCCACGCCCGCGCCCGCCGTCGGAAGCGCCGCCCGCCCGGTGCCGGCTCGCACCCCGTGGAAGGTGCAGGTGACCAGCCTTGCTGTTCGCGGCGGGCTGGTCAACTGGCTGGATCAAAGCCTGGCCTCGCCGGCGCAGATCCGCCTGAACGGTCTGGTGCTGGACGCATCGGCGATCAGTTATCCCTTTTCGGCGAGCGCGCCGCTGCAGTTCAAGGGTGCCATCGCCCTGGACGCGGCTGCGGTGGCTGCCGCTGCGCCGCCCGCAGCCGCCCGCAGGAAAGCGGTGCAAGCCGGGATCGCCGCCCCAGCCCCGTCAGCCACGCCCGCGCTGCTGAGCTTCGGCGGCAGCGCGACCGATACCGCTGCCGACGTCAAGGCGACGCTGGCGGCCTGGCCGCTGGACATGGCTGCCAAATACATCGGCCAGTTCCTGCTGCCGGCGCTGAACGGCCAGCTTGATGCGGAGCTCGGAATCCAGTGGCAGGCGGCCACCGGGGACAAGGCGCAGGTGCTGAACATCAGCGCGCCCCAGCTCGCCGTGCGCGACATCCTGCTGGCCGAAGGCCAAACCTCGCTGGTGTCGGTCAAGCGTGTCGATGTCAGCGACATGGCCATCAACGTGGCGGGGAGGTCGTTCAAGGCGGCCAGCATGCGTTTGACCCAGCCCAAAGCAAAGGTCGACCGTGATGCCAACAGGCGCTGGATGTACCAGCGCTGGATGGCAGCGGGTGCCGGGGCAGCGCCGCCGCCGGGGCCTGCGAGCGCGCCAGCCTGGGGCGTGGCCATTGCCGAGGTGTCGCTGGACGGCGGTGCGATGTCGTTTTCGGACCGTTCGACAGCCAGGCCGGTGGCGTTTGAGGTGAGTGGCGTCAAGGCGCAACTGCAGGGGCTGCTGCTTGACGAGCGGCCTGCTGCCAGGGCGGAGGCTGCGAAACCGATGCCGTTCAGTGCTTCGATGCAGCTGGCAACCGGGCGTTTCGAGCCCGGCAAGCTGGACTTCAAGGGCAGTCTGGGGTTGGCGCCACTGCAGGCCGAGGGCCAGTTGGCGTTGCAGCGCATGCCGGTACAGGCCTTCGAGCCCTATTTCGGTCAACAGCTCAATATCGACCTGCTGCGTGCCGATGCCAGTTTCGGCGGCCGCGTCGCCTGGCGCCAGACACCGGCGGGGCCGCAGGCGCAACTGGCCGGCGATGGGGCGCTGGAGGACTTCAGCTCCAACACATTGACGCCCAGCGAGGGGCTGCTGGCCTGGAAGGCATTGAACCTGCGCGGCCTGAAGGTGGCGCTGGAGCCGACAAAAGCCACACGGGTGGACGTGCGCGAAACCGTGCTGAGTGACTTCTTCGCGCGCGTGATCGTCACGCCGGAAGGCCGCATCAACCTGCAGGACCTGCTCAAGCCGCCGCAGGCAACGGCGACTGCTATTAAATCAGGAGCTGCTGACGCAAGACTGGCGGGGGCTGGAGGCCAAAATGATGCAAAAAATGGAAATGCTGCGGCATCGGGGAAATCGGCACCTGCC
Organism: Polaromonas sp.; assembly: GCF_013817205.1. Taxonomy (GTDB): domain Bacteria; phylum Pseudomonadota; class Gammaproteobacteria; order Burkholderiales; family Burkholderiaceae_C; genus Polaromonas. Next base: position 5,239 of record NZ_JACDDD010000114.1, on the reverse strand, counting down.
CCCATCATCAACGTCGGCCCGCTGACGCTGATCAATGGCCGGGTGCTGTTTTCCGACCGATTTGTCAGACCCAACTACACGGCCAACCTCAGCGAGCTTGGCGGCAAGCTCAGCGCGTTTTCGTCGGCGCCCACAGCCGGCGCCCCGGCCATGGCCAATCTGGAACTGCGAGGCCGCGCCGAAAGCACCGCCTCGCTGGAGATCACCGGCAAGCTCAACCCGCTGGCGAAACCGCTGGCGCTGGATATTCAGGGCAAGGTGCGCGACCTGGAGCTGCCACCCCTGTCGCCTTATGCCGTCAAATACTCGGGCTATGGCATCAGCCGCGGCAAGCTCAGTGTGGATGTCAGTTACCTGGTGCAGCCAGATGGCCAGCTCTCCGCCCGCAACAAGGTGGTATTGAACCAGCTCAGCTTCAGCGACAAGGTGGAAGGCTCGACAGCCAGCCTGCCAGTCAAGCTGGCAGCGGCGCTGCTGGCCGACCGCAACGGCGTGATTGACCTTGACCTGCCCATCAGTGGCTCGCTCAGTGACCCGCAGTTCAGCCTCGGCCCGGTCATCGTCAAGGTAATCCTCAACGTGATCGTCAAGGCCATCACCGCGCCCTTCAGCCTGCTGGCCGGTGCCTTTGGCGGTGGCGGGGAAGAATTGGCCAGTGTCGGCTTTGCACCTGGCAGCGCACGCCTCGCGCCCGAGGCAACGGCCAGCCTCGACAGGGTGGCCAAGGCCCTGACCGACCGCCCCACCTTGCAACTCACCGTGGTTGGCACCGCCAGCCTGGATGCCGAGCGCGAGGCCTACCGGCGGGAAGGCCTGGACCAGTTGCTGAGCGCCGAAAAGCGCCGCAGCCTGGTGGCGCAGGGCGGTGCGGTGTCGGCGACCCTCACGGTCAGTCCGGCCGAGTCCCCGGCGCTACTGAAGGAGGTTTACAAACGCGCCGACATCACCAAGCCACGCAATGTGATCGGTCTGGCCCGAGAGCTGCCGCCCGCCGAGATGGAAAAGCTGCTGTTGGCCGACATCGCAGTGACTGAGGACGCCATGCGCGAGCTCGCCCTCAGGCGCGCTGTGGTGGTCAAGGACTACCTCGCGAGCCGGGATCTGGCGCCTGCGCGGCTCCTCGTGGGTGCTGCCAAAACCCTGCAGCCGGATGCCAAATGGACACCGCGTGCAGAGCTTAATTTGGTGATGCCGTAAAAACAGCGAAAATACGGCTTGTGCTTTATTTTTAAAGCGCGGGCGTGTCCCGGCCTGAAGAGTCTTGTGAGAGCCTTTTCGAGTGCCAGGGTCCGTATGTTTCCCGCTCACTGAACCCTTCATTTACCCGTCCGGACCGCCATCGCTGGCCGCGATGCAGCGCCGGGGCCTCACTCGCCCCGGCCGCATTCAGCCGCAACTTGATTCCCCGGCCAGGCCTTTTTAATTTTTATGCTGCGTTTCCCCATGTCCAAACCTTCCAAGCCCGATACCTCCGCCGCGAAAACGGCTCCCACCAAACCGGGCGACAGCCATCCGCTGGACGGCATGACCGGCGGTGCATTTTCGGCGCCAACCTCCGGCGAGCGCACCGCGCGCATCCGCGAGTGGCTGGCCACCGGCCCCAGTGCCGAGCAGATGGCCGAGGTCTACAAGGATCTCGCCAACCGCGACAAGGGCGCAGCCAAGCCCCTGAAGGAAAAACTCGACGAAGCCAAACGCGCGAAGAACCAGGAAACGGTGGCTGCCGAGTGGGCAGAAAAGGGCCAGGCCCTGCTGGCGCTGAAGAAACTCAACCTCGCCGATGCCCTGGCCTGGCAGCGTGACGCTGCCAAAGCCGGTGCGCCGCTGTCGCGCGAACCACTGGCCGGACTCAAGGCCCAACTCGCCGACCGCGTCAAAACCATCGAAGACCTGCAGCACCGCACCCAGGTGCAGCGTGAAGCCGCCGTGCTGATTTCGCAACGCATTGAGGTGCTGTCGACCAAACCCTGGCGCGATGCGCAGGCCGCCTGGGAGGCGCTGCGAGCCGACGTCACGCACTGGCAGGGCCAGGCCGACGAGATTGCGCAGGATGCCAACTGGGCCAGCGTGGACGCGAAATTTCCGCCACTGCTCGACGCCTCGCGCGGCCAGTTGCTGGCCGTGTGGGAAGCCTTTCAGGGCGCGCTGTCGCTGGCCGTCACCGCCGCCGAAGACGCCGCCGCGCCGCTGCCGGCCGTGCCGGTCTGGGCCGACGAATTGCGCGCTGGCCGCGGCCAGCCGCGCGCAGGCGATGGCGCAACCGGCGAGCCCGCTGCGCGTGCCCCCAAGGCGAAAATCGATCCCGCCGTGCTCAAGGAGATGCGCGAAAAATCATCGGCCATCGTGCAGGCCGCACTCGCCAAACTCGAGCATGAAGTGACCGAAGGCCATGGCAAGTCCACACCCAAGGTCGCGGCCGAGTTGCGCCAGGCGCTCAAGGACAACATCCGCAATATCGACAGTGCACTGGAAGCGGCCGCTCATGCGGCGCTGACCTCGGCCGGCGAACTCGAAGGCTGGCAACGCTGGCGCGCCGACCAGATCCGCGAAGAACTCGTGGCCAAGGCCGAGGCGCTGGTTGCCAAACCTTTGGGTGGGCGCAAGCAGCAGGAAGCGCTACGCGCCATGCGCGAACTCTGGAAAACCAGCGACCAGGGCGGCACGCCCAACCACGCGTTGTGGAAACGTTTTGACGATGCCTGCAACGAAGCGCACAAGGTGGTTGAAGCCTGGCTCGAAAAAGTCAAGGAGCAGAGCGAAGCCGTCAAGGCCGAGCGCCGCCTGCTGATCGACGAGGTGCTGGCTTGGGCCGACGCCAACCAGGGCAACACCGACTGGAAACATCAGATCCGCAGCCTCAACGGTTTTGTCGAGAAGTGGACCGCCGCCGGCCACCTGAGCGAAAAAGCCTTTGCCGAGATCCAGCCGCAGTGGAAAGCCGCCATGGACAAAGCCGACGCTGCGCTGAAAGCCGCACGCACGGACAGCCTCGCGCGCCGCAAGGCCATGATCGAGGAAGCCCAGGTGCTGGGTGCCGAGCCGCAGCTGCGCATCGATGCCGTCAAGCAGCTGCAGCAGCGCTGGCAGCATGAGGCGCAAGGTGTGCCGATCGAGCGCAAGCAGGAGCAAAAGCTCTGGGACGCTTTCCGCAAGCCGATAGACGACGCCTTCCAGCGCAAGACCGCCGAACGCGAAAAAGCCGCATCGGCACTGGGCGAACACGACCGGATGGTGGTGGAGTTGTCCAAAGCACTGGATGCCGCCAACGCCAGCGGCGACGTGCAGAAGATCCGCACTGCGATGGCTGACCTGGAAGCTGGTTTGCGCGGCCAGTTCAAACCGGCCGCAGCCGCCGCTCCTGCTGCCAGCGCACCGGCTGCAGATGTTGCCGCAGCGCAAAATGATGAATCAGATCAGGCACCAGCCCCCGATGCGACTGCGCCAGCCGCTCCTGAAACCATAGCAGAGGGTTCTGAATCCGCTGAAACGGCAGCAGCATCTGCCGAGCCTGCAGCGGAAGAGGGCAACGAAGCACCGGCCGAGCCTGCGCCCGCTGCTGCGCCGCCAAAGCCCGCCAAGCCCGTGGTCGCCATGCGCGGCGACGACCGCCCCGGCGCGCGCAAGGCCGAGGCCGCGCCTGCAGGCCGCGGCGGCAAGTTCGGCGACCGCAAGGATGCACGTCCCGGTGGCGGCAAGCCAGATGGCCGCGGCAACCGCCCGGCCGACAACAAGTTCGAGCCTTACCGCCCCGAGCGTGAAGGCCGTTTCAACGACCGGCCGACCTATGAGGAGCGCGGCCCGCGCCTGGGCGACGCGGCCTTCCGCGCGCAGCGTGAGGCTTTCGAACATGCGCAGCAGGCTTTGCGCAAGCTGTCCGAGCAGGCGCATGGCGAAGTGCTGACGAATCTGCTGACTGCGTGGGAAAAACGCGACGCCGCGCTGTTGCCCGATGCGCCGGCCCTGGGCAAGCTGGTGACCCCGGCCACCCGCAGCGCGTGGACCAGGGCGCTGTCGTCCGCGCCCAAGGGCGATGCCGCAGAAACCTTGCTGCGCCTGGAAATCGCCGCCGAGCTGCCGACCCCGGCGGAACACCTGAGTGCGCGCCGCATGCTGCAGCTGGTGCTGCTGACCAAACGCAACGACCCGGCGCCGGCGCAGACCTGGGGCGAGGACGCCGCCAAAGTGCTGGCTGCGCCGCATGATGCGGCGCATGTGCGGCGGTTCCAGAATGTGTTGAAGGCGCTGATCAAGCGTTGAGTCGGGTTCCGTGTTCGGGCGGCAGTTTCACAGCCGGACGCCTGTCCGGGGGCTGTTCCGGGAGGGCCCGGCCACAGTGTCTGCGCTGCTCACATTGCTATTGATTCAATAGCTGTCCACGCCCATTCTGCAAGGGCTGAGGGCGTATTCGATTGATAGAGTTGGCAGTTCCTTCAGGATCCTGCCTCTATCATTCGCACCATGTCTTCCTGCCCCAGGCGCCGTGCATGCCCAAGCGCATCCTGGCCATCACGGTCCGTCAGCGCCGCATTCGCGCCAGCGGCCAGCAGGCGCTGGACCGTGGCCTTGTGGCCGTGGATGACCGCCAGCATCAGCGCCGTGCGGCCGGCTTCGTCGGGGGCATTTATTCGCGCACCAAGCCGCAACAGGCGCTCAAGCTCAGTCAGCCGCCCGGTGCGCGCAGCCTCATGCAGGGCAGTCGCCAGGGCTGGCGCGCTGCGTGCAGTCTCGGCGCCAGGTGCCTGTGTCATCAGGCTTTCCTGCCTGTTTTCCTGTTTGTTCTGCGGTGCCGGCATGCGCAGCGCAGGTGCCGCTGCGGGGCTGCTTGGCGGCAGGGCATTGGCGAATGATCTTTCACGGGCCTCGCCGCGCGCCGCTTCGGCCCGAGGCTCAGGCAAAGGTGCAGGCGCAGGTGCAGGTGCAGGTGCAGGTGCAGGTGCAGGTGCAGGAGCCTGCGCCTGCGTCGGGACCGCATGGTCGGTGGCAGCAGGCGGCGCAGCGGTCTGCGGCCTGGCCGGCAGGACAGGGGGGCGCTGCGCTTGGGTCGGTGATCTGGCCGCGGTGTCTGCTGCGGGCGCGGCAGCACGCGGGGCGGGGGGGACTGGCGCCGGCAAGACGTCTGGCAGTTTGCTGCTCTGCCCGTCAGCGCCGGCTACACCAGCCTCAACGGGTGAGGGTGGCGGCTCTGCCGCCGGCAGAGGTGCAGGCATCGGCGTTGACGAAGGAGCGGGCCGCCCGAGCG